>SMXL01000128.1 GCA_004356385.1 Bacteroidota bacterium | reverse complement strand
TCGGATCTTTTCGGCGCCCGGCACACTTTTGACACGGGCAGCGGCACAGGCATCATGTATCGGTTGGATCGGCTAAAAGAATTGGGATTTGATCGGATCGATCGACTTCCGTTCTCGATCAAGGTTCTTCTTGAGTGCGCACTCAGAAATTGTGACGATTTTCTCGTTACGAGGGAAGACGTAGAAAAATTGGCCACATACGACCCAAGTGCTCCAGCACGCGTTGAGATTCCATTCCTTCCCGCTCGAGTACTATTACAGGATTTTACGGGTGTGCCAGCGGTCGTCGACCTCGCCGCCATGCGGTCTGCAATGGCCCGACTCGGTGGTGATCCCAACGAGATCAATCCCCGCGTGCCCGTAGATCTGATCATCGATCACTCTGTGCAGGTAGATTCATTCGGTTCTCAAGATTCCCTTCGAATTAATGCAGAAAAAGAATTCCATCGCAATCGAGAGCGGTACGAGTTTCTTCGTTGGGGAAAACAAGCGTTCGATAACTTTTCGGTCGTGCCGCCTGCTAGTGGAATTTGCCATCAGGTGAATCTCGAATATTTAGGTCGATGTGTTTGGAGCAAAGAAGAAAATGACGGCTCAATCGTCTATTTCCCTGACTCGCTGGTTGGCACGGACAGTCATACGACGATGATCAACGGCCTCGGGGTCGTTGGTTGGGGCGTAGGAGGCATCGAAGCCGAGGCCGTCATGCTCGGACAGCCCGTATATATGCTCATGCCAGAAGTAGTCGGATTCAATCTCACGGGCCATCTTCCAGACGGAGCCACGGCTACCGACCTTGTCCTAACCATTACCGAGACGCTGAGGGAGTATGGCGTTGTCGGTAAATTCGTAGAATTTTTCGGACCGGGAATAGATCAAATGAGCGTTCCGGATCGTGCGACGATTGCCAACATGTCTCCTGAGTACGGCGCAACGATGGGCTTTTTCCCGATCGATCAAGAGACCTTGGACTTTCTTCTCCGTACGGGCCGTGATCCGGATTTGGTAGCGATGGTGGAAAGGTATACGAGGGAACAGGGACTTTTCAGGACAGGCGATTCGAAGGATCCTGAGTTCATCGACGTACTCGAGTTGGATATGACAACCGTCGTACCCAGTCTTGCCGGACCCAAGCGTCCGCAAGATCGAATCTCCCTCCCCCACGTGAAGAATCGCTTCGCGAAATCGTTATCAGATCCCGTCGGACCGCAGGGATTTGGACTTCCGGAAGAACGGCTGAACGACACGGGTGAATTCAAGTTCGAAAATGGAGAAGTGTCCGAGCTTCGCCATGGTGACGTCGCTATAGCAGCAATAACAAGCTGCACGAATACAAGTAATCCGACCGTGATGATCGGGGCCGGCCTGGTGGCCAAGAAAGCCGTCGAAAGGGGCCTTAAAGTGAAACCCCATGTGAAAACCAGCCTTGCTCCGGGCTCTAAAGTCGTAACGGAGTATCTGAAAGAGGCCGGATTGATATCCTATCTGAACCAGCTTGGATTCAGTGTCGTCGGATATGGCTGCACAACCTGTATCGGGAATTCCGGCCCTCTTCCGGAAGCCACCGCCGATGCCGTCAACGAAGCTGATCTGGTGGTCGCCGGTGTTCTGTCCGGGAACCGGAATTTCGAAGGCCGTATTCATCAATCGGTTCAGGCGAATTATTTGGCGTCTCCCCCACTTGTGGTTGCATACGCGCTCGCCGGCACGGTAAATCTCGATCTCACTCAAGATCCACTTGGTAAAGGCACCGATGGTTCAGACGTCTATTTGAAAGATATCTGGCCGTCCGCCTCAGAAATAAAGGAGCTCGTTACGAAAAGCGTGAAGCCAGAAATGTTCGTGAAAGAATATAGCGGTATTGAAGAGTCAAACGAGACCTGGAACGCGATACGCATCCCTGAAGGGTCTATTTATGAATGGAATGCCGTATCGACTTATATCCAGGAACCGCCTTTCTTTGCGGATCTGACTTCGGAAATCCCTTCGATCCAGTCGATCGAAGATGCGCATGTGCTGGTCAAGGTCGGTCATTCGACAACGACAGATCATATATCCCCGGCTGGAGCGATCGCTCCCGATAGCCCCGCCGCAGACTATTTACTGGGTAAAGATGTCCCGTATCTGGACTTCAATTCGTACGGTTCAAGGCGTGGAAATCATGAAGTGATGATACGCGGGACGTTCGCGAACATTCGGATCAAGAATCAGCTTCTGCCAGGAACGGAAGGCGGAATTACGCTCCATTATCCGTCTGGAGAAACGATGTCGATCTATGATGCATCGATGAAATACCAGGATGAGGGCACTTCGCTTGTGGTCTTGGCCGGGAAAGATTACGGAATGGGCTCCAGTCGAGACTGGGCCGCAAAGGGCACACTGCTCCTGGGAGTAAGAGTGGTGATTGCTGAGAGTTTTGAGCGTATTCATCGCTCCAACCTGATTGGCATGGGAGTGTTACCGCTTCAGTATGCTGAACGCGAGACGGCATCGTCGATCGGCCTCGATGGAACTGAGACTTTTTCCGTACCGGTTTCTAATGACCTGAAGGCAGGTCAGTCCATTCTCGTGACGGCCAAAAAACCCGATGGAGAAGAGATCACTTTCGAAACCCGGTGCCGCATCGATACACCCGTCGAAGTAGAATACTTCCGGCACGGCGGAATTCTCCACTTCGTTTTAAGAGAATTCCTGAATACGGCTGCGGTCGGAGCCTGATCTAATTACTCGACCAGTTCTAACAGGAGCACGCCGTGCTCGCCGGCCTCAAACGCTGCCTCGCCGAAAGAGACCATAGAAATCTTACCGGTGTACGCGTCCCTGAGGATCGTGTCGTCTGGGAAGTACTTGCGAACGTTGAGTTGAGTGCGTCCGGTCGCCCCCATCACGACGATAATCTCATCTACATTGGCGCCAATTCTCACACCTCGATAAAAAGAGTACGGATTGTCATCGATCAATTCATGCACTCCTGCCGCAACAGCGGGATGCTGAGATCGAAATTGACCCAACTTGGACCAGTGATTCCTGACTGTTTCATCGGCATCATCCCAGTTCATGGGTGAAAGTAGATCGCCATGCTCGCTATTGTTTTCGCCATGGGGCCTGGCAGTTTCATCGCCATAGAAAATTTGGATCACTCCGGGAAGGAGATAGAGCTCTGTTCCAGCGTTGATGAGATCTGTTCGTTCGTACAGCTTGGAGGCTGATGAAGAGACGAACGAGACCATATTGAATGCTGGATCTGACGAAATACTTGCGCTATAGTCAGAATAAATGGCGTCCAGGTTTTCATCCCCATTCGCGAAACTGAAATTCGCTGTCGCATCTACGCCCGCATCATGATATTGTGATTTTACCGGACCGTGATTCTGGACTTCCGCCATTAACCAGAACTCAAGATCATCGTTGGACTTCGTTGGATTTTCTGACTTCCATGTCCTGAGAGCACCCACCCCTTCTGCCTTCAAAACAGAAAGCAGATTTGTTTCGACCATTTCTGCGTCTCTAATTCGAAACGCGTCGATTCCGAAATTTCGAACCCAGTCCGTTAACCACTTTATGGTCGTATAGTCCGAGTCCACCGGATAACCGGACCGGTCGAAGTAATGAACTAAAGATCTCGTCATTTCTGACCCAGACTCACCCCACTTCTCATCGAGGATTTCTCGGATCACTTGTCTGTTCTCAGTCGACAACGAATCTACGGCCAGCTCTTCAGTCCGTTGAGGTAGCGAGACCTCCATGATGACGCGTAAACCCCTGTCATGTGCGGTATTGACGAGGCGTTCAAATTCATCTACCGTTCCATATGAGGGCGAAATCCGCGAATAGTCTAGCGACCAGATGGATGAGTAACGATCGTTGGATGCGGAGCGCGGATGAACCTGAGATATACAGATAGCGTCGACGCCAAGGTTTCCAAAATAGTCGTCTTCGATCTTCGCCATTATCCCGGCAAAGTCACCACCAAACGGACCGCTTGATACGTTAGATGAGACTCCTTCTTTCGTCTGCCTACCAGCCTGGTCATTCGAGGGGTCGCCATTATGAAATTGGTCCGTGACGATCGAATAGATGGTGGCCCGATCCCATGAGAACTCAAATGCCTGTCCGAGCACGTCGTCTGAACAGAATAAAGCAATAAATATTACTAACAGAGCAGTACTTAGCGGACCGTTTCGCATCCCGTCTGAAAATTCGTACTTACAGCGACTGGTTGCAGTAACTGACTGCAACAACTGGTTGAAGCTGTGAAAGAGTACACAGTTACTACTTGTCGACTTGTAGGTTCTGCTGAGTTTCAGTGCGGCGCGTAGAATAGATGCCAGACCTAAAGGGGTCAGGTAATCGCTGACGCGACGACCCCTTGCCTGACCCGACTGAATATCCCGTTCGAATTGACATGACCCACATAGCGACCCAGCACACGAACCTCTTCGAATACATCGGGTCGAATATGGATGTCTGAAAATTCACTGTTGGCGGGTTCAAGACGGAGACCAAATTCATCGTAAAAAACCCTTTTAAGTGAAGTTTCACCATTATAAAGTATGGCTCCGATTTCGCCGTTTGGAATTTCATCGTCCATCAAGAGGACATAGTCCCCGTCAAAAATATCTTCTCCCTCCATGGAGGATCCCGAAACCCTAATGGCAAATATGCGGTCGAGCTGTGGAAAGATCATCGACAGTGTAATGACTCCCAGATCCTCCGCAACCGCTTCCTGCAGTCGGCCTGCCGTGATCACGCCCTTGATTGGAATCCCTGAAACGGCCTGACCATCATCCTCAGGAAACCGATAGCCTTCCTCATCGCGCAGCAGGAATCCCTTTTTGTTGAGCGCCTGAAGATTTTGAGTCACACTATTGGGAGAACGGAACTCGAAATGTTCGCTCATCTCCCGGTAGGTCGGCCAGACCCCCTGGTTTGACACGTAGTCGCGGATGTACTTTAAGAAGTCCTGTTGCTTGGGCGTTAAGTGTCGTCGAGACATTGAGGATCGCGAGTTTACTGACTCCAGAGTAACTCATATGTTACATATATGGCCAACGTACGAATTCAGGCGGTCAAGAGCAACTGAGGACTTCATTTCACTCGAGACCGAATTGAGCAAAGACACGAGATGCTCGCTCGGGGATCACGTCACCAAAATGCGTTTTCATGTAGGCGCCAATCAGTTCGCTCACCTCCTGCGAGGTCTCGGGCTTTAGCGACATTTGTGTCACTTTTTCAATCGGCGCACGCGCAAGAATGGAAAATGCACGAAGACCTGATCGCGAAGCTCTGCGTTCTGACCCACCAGGGGAAAATCCCGATCGGATCTCGCCGGATTGCAGGTCTAGCAACCCTCCATCTTCCGTCAGATCAGCCACTGCATTTTTTTCAAATACCGGAGCGAACCCATATTCAGACGCGAGGGAAAGTTGAAAATAAGGGAACAGATTCCAGTACCGTTCCTCCATGTGATCGAGGTAGGCTAAGACCCGTGTCAGTAACATAAACACATCCCGATTTTGTTCGCTGTCGTGCATGACCGCGTTCGTCAGCTCGATGATTTTCAGGCCCACCTCGATTCGACCCAGTTCGTTGCGAATCGTCCGAAAATGTTGCGAATGACTAGTATCGGTTATGGACTGAAGTTCTCGGGATGGTTTGATGTAAATAATTGCCTGAATGTGAGCCATTGGATCGAGTGTGGAGCCGAATCGACTTTTGCTCGAACGCGCCCCTCTTGCCATCACAGAAAGCTTGCCCAATTCAGCCGTGTAGAGAGTTACAATCCGGCTGGTTTCACCATAATCGAGAGCCCGGAGCACGACGGCTTCCGTCTTAATAATGGCTGGTTTCGAGAACATCAGGAGTGTTCAATTCCCTGGTGATAGAAGAAATTCACGGACACCGACGAGGTTACGTTCAAGGGCCAGGATGTGTCAAGGGTATAGTCAAATTCATCTGTCTTTCCAGATTCCATTTGTGGCGCAAGTGGCTATACCGATTTCAGGAACTAGCGGGGCTTACCGAAAAGGAATGCCGCGCCTACTTTCTAGTCAGTGCACTGCTCCTCATCGGGGCAGTTGCCCGGTACCTCCCCAAATCATCCCTCGTCTTTGACGAAGCGTATTACACACCTCTGTACGAGGAATTTGAGCGACTTTCTGCGCGCGCGGATAGCTTCGATCGAGCTAAAGAACTCAAAGTCCGAACAAGAAGACCGACACGACATGTGCGTGCACATATTAATTTGAATACAGCCTCGCGTGAAGAACTTCAAACTCTTCCAAGAGTCGGTCCGGCATTGTCTTCACGTATTCTCGACCTACGAGAGCGACTTGGCTCTTTCCTGGATGTCTCAGATTTATTAATGGTACAGGGAATCGGAGAGAAAACGCTCGAACTCATCCGGGACTCGCTTTTCGTAGAAGCAATCGATCCAGATGAGGAGTGATGATACCGACGGATTAGAGAGTGGCCTCGAATCCTTAGCGGGCCCGTCGGTTGAATTCGCGTCTGCTACGGATTTTTCGACGGCCCGTCGGTTGCACTCGAAGTCGCGACAGGTTCGTCGGTTGAGCCAGCATCTGCGACAGGCTCGACGGTCGAACGCGAAGCTGCGAGAGATTCAACGGTCCAATTCTCAGCCACACGCTCTTCCTTCTTTAGGAAATAATAGACCGGAACCAGAAGCGCTGCAGCCAACGCGAAAAACCCGATAACCGTAACTCCTATTACAAAGTAGTAGCTGTCCATCCGAAAGGCGGAATCGTTGAACGCGGATTACCGCCCGATCTTCGGATCGTTCCGTCTAGCTCCTCTCCATGACATTTTGGACTTCCTGTCTGGCGGCCATGAATATGAACATGGCGACAAACGGTAGTGTCCAGAGGCCGTTAAAGATCCCGAAGATCCCAAACCCGACAGCCAGAAACTGTCCGATCAAAGAGGCGAAATGCGTTGCATTTCTATAGTCCAGCTGGGTGGCCAGGGCTGCGCGAAGCACCCGCCCCCCGTCCATCGGAAAAGCTGGAAGCATGTTAAATACAACCAGCCCAAGATTTAGCCACATGAGTAGACCCAGCACATTGGCCTGTGTCGTCATCGCCTCCGAAAGCGTAACCGACGAGCTGAACATGCTGTTTACGATCCATAGCACACCGGCAATTCCCAGGTTAACCGCCGGCCCGGCAATCGCGATAAAGAATTCCTGCTTGGGCTCGCGCGGCATCATCTTGAGCCTGGCAACACCTCCGATCGGATACATGGTGATATCCAACGTTGGAATCCCGTAATGCCGGGCCATAAGTGCATGACCGAGTTCGTGGAGCACCACACATCCGAAAACGGATACAATGAGTGCCACCCCCGCAAGAGCGGCAATTACGGAGAGACCCTGGTAAAGATAAAATCCAAACAGTCCAACCAACATCAACAGAAAAGTCCAGTGGGCAAATATGCCAATGCCCGTAACCGTTCCGAGTCTCAAAGAAGATTTCACCGGTCAGCCCTCAATTCTTGTTGAAATTGTTTGTTTTTGTCTCTGATGATTGATTCCTGGAGAGCCCATACGAGATCAGCCAAGCAATTGTGTCACTACAAGTACATCGTAGAGCGCATGCGTCCACGCTGCTACACCAAATCCGCGAATCAAAAATATGGCATTCAGCGCAAGGCCGAAGAAAAACCGGAACATGAACGACGTCATCTCAAACGGGTCTCCGAGCGAGCCAACATAGTGAACCGCACTAAACGCCAATGCCCCGATGATGGCCGCAAGTACGTATGGCCCGACCTTTCCAGAGAAGAAATGCTTGAAGACCCAGAATAATCCACCGACAAGCACTACACGAAAAACCAGTTCCTCATAGAGCCCCGCTCCTATTGAAAGTACGAGCATTTTGGCCATCCCAATATCAGCATCTGCCATGATCGGAACGGTGGTCGTAACTGCTGCGGAAAATATGAATCCAACGACGTTCGAGACCAGCACCGCAACGACAACCGCGTAGAGCAAACTTTCAGCGATCATCCCTGAAAAATATACCGGGAATAGGGGAATACGCTTTTTTCGCTCCGACAGAAAGACAAAAATCCCGATACCCAGAACGAGAATGCCGAGAGAAAAAACGCCCCTCCCCCCAAGTGCTGCAAGCGCATGTTTTATCCAGACGTCCGCTCCAACTCGAATCTGAGAAACGGCTCCGTCATTGACGGCCAGAATCAGTCCTTCGTAAAGCAGGAAAAGGGGTAACGCAGCTAAAAAACCGTACGTGGCCGTACGGGAAAGGTCGAAATAACTCGTCGATTTGTCATTTAACTCCATAAACCATTCGGATCTGAATACGTGCTTCTTGAGACGGATCCAGTAATAAATGTCTTGCTAGCGCCCGCGACACGTCAATCAACAACGGCTGCTCACTGAATCCGCGATCGGTGACTTCGGCAAAGGACTCTCGTCCCGAGGCGACTTCCCGAACCCATACGATACTTCCTAACGGAAAGTTGGGATGGCTTATTGTGTATCCGTGTGGATCGTAAGCGTCTCCGTTCGTCATGAGTCGATTCTCAAATATTTCTGGATAAACGACCGCAAAACCCTCCATTGCTGATTCACTCCCAAGTTCGTCCAGGGACACATTCAGTCGAACTCCCTGGCCCGGTATTACGAGCGTAGCGCCAGCCTGAAGGCCCGTGCCGCTCATCCCGTTTGCCCTTTGAATCTTCGTGACCGAAACCCCGAACCGTCGAGAAATGGCCATCAGCGTATCTCCCGGTCGAACGACGTAGGAAGTCGAAGATTTATTTGCGGGAATCAGGAATTCTCCTCCTGCGCGAAGAACCCCTCCGTTGATTTCGTTTATCTCTTCGAGCAGCTCGATTGAAGTACCCAGCTTTACCGCCAACTCGTAAAGTGTATCTCCTTCTTGCAGAATGTATGTCGCCGTGTCCGCGGATTCAATCTCTTGGGCGTAGGCAGAAGATCCGCCGATCAACAAGAGCGCCGCTGAAACAGAAACAAGAATACAAAGCAATGAACGAGATGCGATCCGCCGGTTACTCATAACCCATCCCTTCTGCTTCGAGAAGTGCGGACTGCAGTTCTGCCCGGGAGTGCATATCGGACTGTGCTCCGGCAACGGTGATACCATTCTTGAAGACCTGGATCGCCCGTTCATTTTGATCAAGTCGTTCGTACAACTTCCCGAGATGGAAGTACGTGCCCACATAATCCGGGTCGTGAGACACGAGTTCCTCAAAGGAATTTCGGGCCTTCTCTTCCTGTCCAAGCTTCAGGTATTCGGTCGCGAGCGCAAACCGGATGAATGAATCGTCCGGATCTTCGTCGTGGTATTCCAATAGTTTCTTAAGCCTGTCCATAGTGCCAGCCGAAAATCAACTCCTACCATCCTCCGCCGGCACCACCACCGCCGAAACTGCCACCGCCGAATCCTCCTCCAAATCCACCGCCGAATCCTCCTCCGAAACCTCCACTTGAACCGTGTCGATGCCCCCCAGCCATACTTGACCAGAAAAGAATGGGCAGAATACTATTTCCGTGCCTGTATTTACCACCTCCTTTCCCTCCTCTCCGCCGGCTGTTGGCCACCACGGAGTACACGACAAACACCATCATCAGGAAAAAGTTGAACAGAGCAGTAGCTGGAATGCCCTTCCTTTCTGATTCGGCTAAACGGTCGAATTCCCCGGCTGCGCCCATGATGAGCAGATCAATGGCGGAAGAAACGCCCTCGAAAAATTCACCCTTGCGAAAATACGGAAGCATGACATTTCGAACGATATCTCCTGCGAGTGCGTCCGTAATAGCCCCCTCCAATCCATAGCCGGTTGCAATAAAGACTTGTCGATCTCTCTTCGAAAGAAGAATGATCAGTCCGTTGTTTTGTCCCTGCTGGCCCACGCCCCAATCCCTTCCCAACTGGACCGCGTATTCCGCTGCCTCGTATCCTCCTAGATCCGGGAGCGTTACTACGACAATCTGAGTTGATGTGGTGTCGGCGTAGGTCGAGAGTTTGTGGGTCAGGGTCCTTTCTTCCGCGCTGGAAAAGAAGTCCCCTTGATCAGTTACCCACTTTCCCGTGGGGGCGATGACCTGAATTTGCTGTGCGAACGAGGTCATAGACACCGGCATCAAGCCGACGATTACAATCAACATTCTAAATAAACGAATCATGCCTTATTTCTGTGAGGGATTTTTGCGATCGATGTTTCGACGAACAATGTTAATTGAAATCGACCTGTGGTGCCTTCTCCGCTCCGCCCTGAGCCTCAAACGGTGTTCGACGTTCAAATCCGGTGATTCCAGCAATGATGGATCCCGGAAACTGACGGACCTTGGTATTATACGTGGCGACAACGTTGTTGTAGTCTCTTCGGGCAACGGTGATTCTATTTTCAGTTCCTTCCAGTTGCGTTTGAAGGGTTTGAAACGCGTCTGTCGCACGCAGCTGAGGGTAATTTTCGGAGACTACGAGCAGTCGACCGAGCGCACCTCCGAGGGATGCCTGGGCGTCCATAAACTCTCTCATTCGACTCGGATTTGAGAGATCATCAGCCGAGAGATTGATCGATGTTGCACGGGCGCGGGCTTCGGTGACTGCTATAAGCGTCTCGCTTTCAAAATCTGCTGCTCCCCGAACCGTATTGACCAGATTCGGGATCAGATCTGCGCGTCTTTGATATTGCGTCTCTACGTCTGCCCAACTTTGCGAGACCGATTCTTCCTGACTGACCAATCCGTTGTAGGTCCCGATACCTGAGAACGCAAAGATGCCTACCAGGAGGACGATCGCACCAAGGGTATATAATGCTACTTTCATGCTTCCAAGATTCAGTGTTTGGGTTGCTGAGATGGTTAAAGGAGAGAAGTCGGTTCTTTCCCTTCTTCCACACATGCTTTACGGAAAGCGAGACCGTCAGTTTCTGAATCTTGCAAGAAGGGTAGGAAAATGGCCACCCGGAAGACGATTTCAGGAAGTGTTAACAGGCCTTAATCTAATAACCGGGTAGCATACGTCTCGTCTTCGACGATTTTCTGGAGTAGCCGATTTAAATATCCTTCAATCCGCACGATTATGAGATCCTCATCGTCTAGAACGAGAATAAACATATCACGTACCTCATCATACCATTCTCTGTACAGCACCCAGACGATCTCCTGTTCGTCCTGAACTTTGACGGCCAATTCCCAACCGTTTTCAGAAAATCTCTGGAGCGATTCGAGTTCGAGATCTCCCTCGAACGGAAGCTGCTCGGTTCTATATACGCCTACTTTTACCCGCCGTATTTCATTCAGGTAATCGCCCATTCTGTGGACGTCGTCGTCGTCCACGAGTTTTGCCAGCCAACCGACGGTATCGAAAAACCCCGGCCCAATCGAGATCACGAATTCCTTTTCAAACTCAGCTCCAGGAAATTCTCGCTCGATGTCGCGTCGGATGTGTGATATCTCTCGACTGTACATGCATCCGGAGAATATCAGAACAGAAAGCAGCAGAATCGAAAGCAGCAGAAATAGTCTACTCGTTGTCGTTTTTACCAACATGTGCAGTTGAAAAGATTCCGAAAACATCGTCTACGTAAGGAATTCCTATAAATCGGACACACCACCAACACCAAATTTCCGGCCGATTCGACCCAATTGTTCTGGATCGATGTCACCGACAATATTGAGGAAGGCGGTTTCTTCATCATAATGGTTGATCGACATCACCACTATGCCGGCGATTTCTTCGTCGACCAGCCTGACGTACATATTCACTTCCTCGTTTCTTTTTTTTACTGCGATCACTGTATCCCAACCGTCTTCGACAAGAATACGACTCACATCGTCCTTGTAGCTTGTGACCGTATCTAGATCCAGTCCGTCCAAGTCGAAAACTCGAACGTAGACCCCTCTTACGCGCCTGAGTAAATCCGCGAGCTCAGGATCGTCCAATTCGGACGCTTCGGCTACGAGTCTCAAAATCGCGCCATGAATGTTCGCCTCGATAACGGGGTCCACGCCAAACAGATCATCCAGAGCTGAGAAGTCAACGAATCCGGGATCGTTTTCAATCAGGCTTTGAGCCGCAACTGTTTGGATCCAGGAACCCCCAATGAACAGGAGGATGAGAAGGATACTCTTCATTTCAGTCTACCTCTAGATTCACGACTTAGTGGTCTATAAACGTTTCTACAGCGTCTTTCATCTGCTCAAATACCAGCGGTTCGAGTGCTTCCGCGCGCACAGTGGTTCCGGTCTGTCGACTCACCTGAGACACGTAAGCCAGTGTCCATTTGACATCATTGAGGGCCTCGGCGACGGCAGGATCTATTTCGGATGTCTTCCTCCCCGACCAGACAGCGGCGAGTACAATCGCCAGAAGGATCGTCGTTGCCAACGCTGGTCGAACCATCGGTCGAAAGAACGTCCGCGCGGCAAGCCACGCATTCGCTCTTGCGTTGGTCATCCAATCTTCGCGAGCGTGTTTCAGAATGCTGGCCGATACATCATCGGGGCATTCGATCGGATCTAGACTTCTGAACGAATCCTGAATTGCTCTGGCCAGCTTGACTTCGGTGGCGATCTCCCCGCCCGGATCCATTAGATTTTCAAATCGGGAGACCTCTTCCACGGAAAGGTCTCCATCGACGTAAGCCTCAACGGTATCGTCCCACCGCGAATCATCGACGCGTTCAGATATACTCATATCTCAGGTCCTCACTTAGCTCTTTTCTCAGCGCCCTACGGGCACGATGCAAATACACCTTGACCGTGTTCAGTGGCAGATCTAGGGTCTCGCTAATCTCGCCGTATTTGTATTCCTGAATTTCTCTCAAAATGATGATGCTTTTATAGGGTTCATCCAGCTTGTTCAGAGCCGCGGCCAGCCTCTCATTGAAGAGGCTCGCTGCAGCTTGTTGGTCGGGTAGCGGCGCTCGATCGGCCTGGGTGTCGATCGAATCCGAATCGGTCTCAATACGACGTTTATAAGCATTTTTCTTTCGCACGGCATCAACACACGCGTTCCGAGTAACACGTAAAAGCCATCCAAGTACTCTTTCCTCGTCAATTTTGGCTCTGCTATTCCACATTCGTATAAAAACGTCCTGTGTCACGTCCGCGGCGTCGGCTTCATCAACCAGGTAATGGTAGGCGAATCCGTAAACACGGTGGCGATACCGCTTTACCAGAATGTCGAAGCTGATGATGGTCAAGGCTCTCAGCTGCCGTGCGAACTGCTTTCGTTCATATGACTTATCGTCAAAAACGTCCTTCACCTCGTAAAGGTTACAAGCGCGAGAAACTAGATTTGAAGCGTTTGACCAAGAGTAGGATAAACTTTTTCTAACCGTTTTCGCCAAATACGCTCTAAAGAGGGCCTCTTTCCTGAAACAATTTCACCCCAATCGTCGAATTATATGTTCCGCAACCCCGGATTGAACATATTATGCGCCGACTGCCTTATTCCTGTAATAATTTTCGGGATGACTTCTTCCAGCGACCAATGGCAAACGGCCCGTATCCGCCAGTAGTTATTCTAGCTTTCGAATTCAAATCATGCATCGTCCTCTCACTCGATACCTAATTCCAGCACTCCTCGTTTTCGTATTGGGGGGCGTACTCGGTATGAGCCTCAATGAGCGGTCTGGCGACGATCCGTTTGAGCAGCTCAAAAAAATTCAGGAGACGTTCATGCTGATCACCCAGCAATACGTGGAGGATGTGGATCCCGAGCAACTCGCAGTCGGTGCCATCCAGGCGATGATCAAGGAATTGGACCCGCACACCATTTACATCGATGCGGAAAATGTCCCTACCGTTCAGGACCAGTACAAGGGCTCTTTCGGAGGAATTGGTATCTGGTTTGAAGTTCCGGTCAACGACACGGCTCGCGTAACATCGACGATTCCGGACGGACCCGGAGAAAGAGTTGGACTCATAGCGGGTGATCGAATAATCGCAGTCGATAACGACAACATCGTAGGTGTTGCGTCGCTGAAGATCCAGAATAAAATAAAGGGTCCGATCGATTCAATCGTGAAGCTGACGGTGTCTCGCCGGGGTGTTGAACAGCCTCTGGAATTCAACATCACCCGTGCAAAAATCCCGCTTTTCAGCGTGGACGCCAGCTACATGATCGACGAGCAAACGGGTTATGTTCGGATCGGTCGATTTGCCTTGACAACCGCTCAGGAATTCCGAGACCACGTGGGTCGACTCAAGTCTCAGGGCCTGGAGCGACTGATCGTCGACCTCCGCGGAAATCCCGGAGGTGTAAAGCAGGCTGCCGTGAACGTGGCCGACGAGATGCTCGATGGGGACGGAATTATTCTCTCGACGCGGGGGCGGAATCCAAGGGAAAATGAAATAGACAGAATTACAAGAGGCGGGACGTTCAGTCTGAAGCCGATCATCATCCTGGTGGACCAGAGCTCGGCCTCCGGTAGTGAAATTGTAGCCGGCGCATTGCAGGATCACGATCGAGCCCTCATTGTGGGGAGGCGCACATTTGGGAAGGGACTTGTTCAGCGCCCGTTCCAGCTGAAAGATGGAAGCATAATTCAGATGACGGTCGCACGATACTATATGCCTTCGGGCCGCTTGATTCAAACTCCGTATACCAACGGAGAAATGCAGGCGTATTACGATGAGAAATTCGCTAACTACGAGCAAACGGTCCTTGACCCTCAGGCTTACCTGGCGGATATACCCGATTCACTTAAATACTCCACACGTCACGGACGAACCGTATTCGGCGGTGGCGGGGTCATGCCTGATGTCATTGTCGCGCCGGATTCTTCGGCAATCCTCTCCAGCCCACTCGTACAGTCCATGCTTCGGACTGGTGTTCCGTTTCTATTCGTTCGAGAGATGGTTGATCACGACTCGGAGTTGAGAAGCACTTGGAACGAACGAAAAAATGAATTCATCGACGAGTACGCGGTCTCACAAAACACGTGGGATGCCTTCTTGAAATTCTCAGAAGAGAATGGATATACGGTTGCATCAGAAGAATCTAATCACGCGAAGCGTGTATTCAACCGTAACGAGGTAACGGAGTCTCGGGGTATTCTCGCGATTATTTTAAAGGCCAGAATTGCCCAGCGGCTTTTTCGCAGCGAAGCCTGGTATCCCATATACAATCAAATTGACCCGGTCGTTCAGGCAGCACTGGAGCTTTGGGCGAACGCAGAGACACTATCGGCCTTCCATGATCCGAGTGCCCGAAATTCTTCTTCCCGCAGAGACGGATAGATCTCTCCAGCTTTCAACACGCCTTCAAAATCATCCGTGCAATCGTCCTTCCGACTTCCCACTCGAACAACGATCGCGCCTGGAGTGTTATCAAGACTGGGCACAGAAGTACGGGACCTTGGCATTGAAAAACCGTTTTTGGTTTTCGACGAGGGTCTGAGTGATACTCCCTGGCCTTCGATTGTGCGCAAGGCACTTTCTGAATCCTGCGCTGATGTCCAGGAATATTCAGATGTCGATCCGAATCCCAGAGCCCACAAAGTGGACCAGGCTGCCGAACAGGCCCGTCAATTCAGCGCGGACGGGGTCGTAGGGATTGGTGGGGGTAGCGTGATGGATACGGCCAAGATGGTATCTATGCTGACCCGGAATCCAGGATCGTGCAAAGACTACGAGGGGAAAAATCTTTTTACGCACCATCCTATCCCCTTCATCGCCGTGCCGACCACGTGTGGTACTGGATCTGAAGTAACCTGGGTTGCCGTTGTCTCCGATTCGGCGTCCAATAGAAAAATTAGTATTAAGGGAGACGGAATGTATCCGACACGAGCGCTCGTCGTCTCAGACCTAATCCAAACGCTTCCATCCGAATTGATTTCGTATACGGGCCTGGATGCGCTCACACACGCGATCGAGGCACTGATAAGTCGGTGTTCCAATCCGATCTCAGACATTCTGGCCACGAGGGCGATTTCTCTGATCATGAATCACCTGGAACCCTGTGCCGGCGATCCGAATAATACCGTTCATCGATCTGAAATGATGAAAGCCTCGACTTTCGCGGGAATTGCGTTTGGGAATTCTGACGTCGGTGCTGTGCATTGTCTTTCTGAGAGTATCGGCGGCCTCTTCGACCATCCACATGGGCTCCTGAACGCTCAGTTGCTTATTCCAGTGATGCGATACCAGTATCCTGAAATAGAAGAGAAGTTGGATCGCCTTCCGGATTCGAAGTCGTCGGATTCCATGCTCGATCAGATCGAACAGCTCATCTCAAGGCTTCATGTACCGTCTCTACAATCACTTGAAATTCCTCGTGAATCGTTTGACGAGATCGCATCTCTCGCTGAGCAGAATAATTCCAATGCGTCCAATCCAAAAGAAATGACCCGTTCAGACTATCGATCTATTTTGACCGGGCTTCATTAAGAGGATGCGGTTAGTGATTGAGCGTTTAATCAAATGTAATAAAGAGCGCGCCTGCAGCTCCTTCGATAGGACAAATTCTGCGTTCGCTCAATCCGTGTAACCTTAACCGGACGAATTCCGTTTAGGACGCGAACGTCATTTATAATCGAGGGAGTCTCAAACTAATCTTTTTTCCACTATGCGAACGCTCGTCTTGCTCTTCGTGGCCGCCCTCACCACTGTCAACGCCACAGCTTCTGGCCAAAGTTTAGATCTGGCCGTCAACAATGTGGGTGTTTCGTTCGGGGATTCCGAGGAATTCACGGGTTTCAGATTCAACTATCGCGACCGCCGTCTTCGGAAGATGACGGGGATCAATGCAACGATTTGGTCGCCTTACGAGCCGGCTCGGGGTTATGTCAAGGGCATTGCTCTCGGCCTTCCCACGACCGGTGCAAAAAATATCGACGGACTGGGCTTGGGAATTTTAGGCGTTGGCGCAGACGAGTCGATAACGGGAATCATGATTGGCGGACTCGGGGTCGGCGCTGGGCAGGATATGGTCGGGCTGGCTATCGGGGGGCTTGGAGGCGGTTCGGGAAGAGACGCCACGGGAATCGTGATTGGCGGACTCGGGGTCGGCGCTGGAAGAAACTTGAAAGGGATAGGAATCGGCGGACTCGGGGTGGCCGCTGGAAATGATGTCCAAGGGATTTTTATCGGGGGCTTGGGTGCGGGTGCCGGAAACGATGCTACAGGACTGTTTATCGGGGGCCTCGGCGTGGGCGCAGGCCATGACATGCGAGGTATCATGATTGGAGGAATTGGTGCCGGTGCCGGCCATGATCTCATAGGATTGTCCGTAGGTGGCATCGGTGTAGGGGCAGGAAATCTGCTGAAAGGAATTCATATTGCGGGAATTGCGGTCGGCGCCCCAGTGGTTCGCGGCTTGATCATTTCGGGAGTAACCGCGGGTGGCCAAGATGTGAGAGCAGCCGTCATTTCACCTCTTTATTTCAAAATCGAGGAAGATGGCTATTTTCGAGGCGTTTCAATCGCAGCGTATAACCACATCAAAGGAGAACAAAACGGTCTGACCATCGGAATTTTCAACTGGACCGAACACCTGAACGGTGTCCAAATTGGATTGTTGAACTATGCCGGAAACCAACGAAAAGGACTTCGATGGCTGCCCATCATTAATGTTCATCACGACTAGACCCGGTGAGACCATCGGGGTTATAGCTCGACAACCTCACCCGTCTGCGGCGAAATCACGTCGATCTCCGGGTAGAAATACTCAATATTATTCTTCATCCAGGCACGCGCTTCCGTTTCGCCGTGAACCAGGACAATTCGCCCCGGATTTAATCGCTTTACGACTTCCATCAGGTCTCGTCGGTGACTATGGCCGCTGAACCGAAATCGGTCTACATCACATTGAATGGATTGCGGGCCTTTATTTTCATCGAGAACTGCCTTAGTCCCTTTTCCCGCACGTCTAGCTTCCAGTAATCGGTGTCCGGGCGAATCGGGTCTCGTATAACCCACCATAAAGATGCCATTCTTGTCTGATTCCACCAGTTGTTGTGCCAAGCGATTAGAGATGGTCCGCTCGAACATCATACCGCTTCCAACGATATGAATCGACGGTTCGGTCAGAGCCAGCAGCGTAGCCGTGTGACTTCGTGGAAGTCTGCTTTGAGAAACTCCGTAAACCTCAAAGTCCGGATTCAAACGAGGCGTGGAAAACCGGGTCTTGTCGTAGACGTCTGAAATGGCTCTCATCAGTCCCGCGGTATAGACGGGTGTTTCTTCCGGTATTAACCCGCGCTTCTTGTACCTGTCGACCAGCGCTATTATTTCCTGCCCTCGGCCCAATGCGAAAACAGGCAGCAACACGGTTCCACCACGCTTTAATACTTCTGCTACGGCTTCAGCAAGACCGTTTTCTTCCGTTCGTCGACTCGTTTTCTCCGATTCGGGGTCTGCTCCGAGCGTGGATTCCAAAAACAGGACATCGATCGGTGAATCGGGATATTCGGCCCCCGGAATGATGGTCTGTGCTCTCATCCCCGTATCACCGGTATAGAAATATCGCTTCTCCTCTCCTCCACTCTCGAATTCAAGCAGGATTCCGACCGAGCCAAGAATATGACCCGCGTCGTAAAACGACGCCCTGACGGGGACGGAAGCCCGAACGCCGGTTACATCGAAAGGGATATTCAGATCGTGTGACCGATACAGATAACTGTAAGCATCCAACTCTTCTTCATAGAAAAGTGGATTTGAAGTCGAAGTGCCTTCTCGCTGCTTTCGAAGCTGAAGACGCGCAGACGCCGGCAACAGAATTTCTGCGAGTTGCTCAGTGGCCCCTGACATATGTGCTATCGCATGGGGGAATTTTTGAAGGACAACTGGCATCGCCCCGATGTGGTCATGGTGGGCATGGGTGATGATGGCATGGTCGACCCAGTAGTCAGAATTTTCGTCTATGATGTCGAGGCGGGGTATCCCGGCAAGTCCCTCTTCCTCTGGATCAATGCCCGAATCCAGAAGGAGACCGGTCCCGTGAATGTTCAGATAGTGGCAGCTTCCGCCGATTTCATCGGACGCGCCCAGCGCGATATAGATCATGGCGGTCGTACCCCGGTCAGAACAAGGCTGGAATTAAGCGCGACGTCGGATTATACATCGACACCGTTTGATCCAGCTTCTGTAGCTGCCTGATACGCTTTCCAATCGCTGATAAAGCGATCCAAACCAATGTCTGTCAACGGATGTTTGATCAGTTGCTTGATCACCTTTAGAGGCATCGTGGCAACGTCAGCTCCCATCAAAGCTGACTCGACAACATGTAGCGGATGACGGATAGACGCTACCAGTATCTGAGTCTGAAAGTCGTAATTCGAGTAGATCGTGACAATCTGCTCAATCAGGTCCATGCCCGAAGTGGAAATGTCGTCCATACGGCCCACGAATGGGCTGATGTACGTCGCGCCCGCTTTAGCAGCAACGAGAGCCTGATTGGGCGAGAAGCACAGTGTACAATTTGTTTTGATCCCTTCCGAGGAAAGCGAACGAATGGCCTTAATCCCGTCGAGAATAAGGGGCACCTTTACGACCACATTGCCGTGAATCTTCGCGAGTGTATG
>SMXL01000127.1 GCA_004356385.1 Bacteroidota bacterium | reverse complement strand
GCTGCTGTATTTCTTAGTCGATCGGAGATCAGGTCGAATGCCCTCTCCCATTCGATCCTTTCGTATTTCTCGGTTTTCCGAGTGTAGAGAAGCGGATCGACCAGACGACCGGTTGACTCGAGCTGCCTGGGCGATAACTTTTTTAAGTCAGCCGCCGTGTTCTGAGTCCAGAATTCATGCGGGATTCCCGCTTGCATATCGGCCGCCATCGCCTGCAGGCTCTTTTTACATACCTCAGGAAATTGACCGAGCTCGTTTACCATGCCCCCCTTTTGACCACCCATCCCGAGTGCGCACGTTTTGCACGTATTTTTTGATCTAAGCGCGCGCCAGAATTTCAACACACCACCGGATTCTCGGGCTTTTCGATATGAGTAAGCGATGGCCGACCATCCACCACCGGCGCGTACTTTTTTCATGCGTCAATCACCTTGAAAGATCGCGTTCGGGTACGTCCACAACCTGGTACCGGTGTTTGGTTTGATCCATAACTCGAACGATATCGGTCACCGCGATTGAAAGCGTACTTGTGTTCACGTGGGGATGACACTTCCAATATTCCTCGTCCAGAAGCGAATGGTCAATGATAATATCTACCGTGCTTTCCATATCGTTGGTGATTGCCAGCAGGCTCACAGATCCGGGTTCCACTCCGAGATGAGTCCAGAGACGTTCGGGGGAAGCGAGCGACAACGGGGACACCTCTATCTTTTTTGCAAGAGCTTTCAGATCAACCTGCTTCTCGTACCCAACGATAAGGAGAAAGTGGCGATTGCCGCGCTTATTTCTGACGAACAGGTTCTTCGTGTTCGCTCCTCTCATTGGAGGTACTCGTTTTTTTGCTTGCTCGACGGTGAAAACGGCGGGGTGGTTCACTTGCTCAAACGGGATCCTGAGTTCGTTGAGGACTGCGAAAATGTCCATCGGGCCTACTCGGCTTATGGGTGCTGTCACCTCACTGGACCAGTCTCAGAACGACTTCTGCCGAAATTCGTCCTCTTGTGATCACGACTCGATACGTGCCTGTTTCTGCTTCTGATTGCTCGTCCCCATCATCAATCGTCATATCCCAGTCGGCGAAGTTGAGGCCCTCGTCCCCGGTTCCTGTCATTGAGGCAACTTCTTCTCCATCTTCCCGCTGAATCGAAACACTCACGTCGCCACTCTCCTGAAGGAAGTAATAGATTCGAGCCGAGTTTTGACCCACTCTTGCCAGTTCTGATTCGAATACATGGATGTCCTGGGACATCACATCTTTCGTCATTTTCTGGAGATTGCGTACGTCCAGTGCATACATGCCACGGCCGTGGGTTGAGGCAATCAGAATGTCGTCTCGCGCATGGATCTTCAGGTCGCTCACAAAGGTGGAAGGCAGGTTGCCCGCAAGAGCGTCCCAGGATTCCCCACCGTCGAGCGAGACGTAGGCGCCAATATCCGTTCCTATGTACAGCACGTTCTCATTTTTTGGATCCTCCCGCACCACGTTAATCGGGCCGGAAGGAATTCCATCGGAAATACTCGCCCAGGTCTGTCCAAAGTCCGTCGACCTATATAGATATGGTGTAAAATCGTCCTCTCGCTTGCCATTCTGAGCCAGGTACACCGTGCCCTCATCAAACGCCGAAGCGACCATCCCGGAAATCCATTTCTTATACGGTAAACGACCCGTAAGCTCCGTCCAACTCTCTCCGTGATCACGTGTCATGTGGATGCGTCCGTCATCGGTGCCCACGTAAATGAGCCCGAACCGAAACGGTGATTCGGTTATGGAGAAAATCGTTTGATACCGGATATCTCCTAATTCATCCAGATTGTTATGAGTCAGATCGGGGCTGATCACTTCCCATTCTTCTCCACGGTCCATGGATCGGAAGAGATAGTTCATCCCGTGATAAATGACCCGAGGGTTGTGGGGTGAAATGATGAAAGGGGCGAGCCATTGTCCCCGGAGGCTATATTCCTCGTCCACTCGGTCGGGCATGATAGAGGTTCGATCTCCGGTCGACATGTCCGTTCTGGAAATCGTTCCATAGAATCCGGCAGAGTAAACAATATCAGGATCTGTCGGATCGATCGCTTGTCGACTGCCTTCGCCTCCAGGCGCGCTTGACCAGTCAACCGACGGGATGCGGTGGCGCCCGCGCTCTAAATCCACAATGCCTCTTCGGCTTCCGTGGTCCTGGATGGAGCCGTACGCACGAAACGGTTCGGCCATGTCCAAAGACACATTGAAAAACTGCACCAGCGACAGATCATCATAAAACGTCCGCCAGTTGTCACCTGCGTCGTAAGAGATCGCAACTCCGCCGTCATTTACGTTCACCAGATAATCTGAATTCTCCGGGTCGATCCAGAGACCATGGTGATCGCCGTGCATTCCTGGTAATCGGCGAAACGTCTTTCCCCCGTCTTCAGACACGTTGAGCGCCAGTCCCATCACATAGATTTTGTTTTCGTCGTTCGGGTCTACGCGCATTTGTCCAAATACCCAGCCGTACGTACCGGACAATCGCTCCATGTACCGATTGGTTTCGCTCATCTGACGCCAGTTTTGGCCACCATCATCTGAGCGGAAAACAGTCGCCCCCTTAATTACGGGACCTCGAGGCCTGCCGTATGCATCCGTTTCATCTTCGTCTGCTTCCCTGAGCGACTCGTAGTTGTCCACAAATGCGTAGATCACTTCTGGATTCGACGCCGCGATGTCGATCCCGATTCTTCCGCGATGTACGGCATCGGGAAGGCCACTCGTTACTTCGCTCCACGTAAGTCCCGCATCCGTAGACTTGTAGATGGAACTCTCTGCGTAAGAAGGCTCGTTTCTCGGGTCATTCCATTTCTCACGAACCCGCTGCCACGTTGAAACATAGAGTGTGTTGGGATCCCTGGGATGCATAACCAGGTCGATCGCTCCCGTACGCGTTCCTTTGTAGAGAATTTTCGTCCAGGATTCGCCGCCGTCCGTCGATTTATACAGCCCGCGATCTTCATTATCGGTCCATTCATGCCCGGAAGCCGCCACGTAGACGATATCGGGATTCGTGGGATGGATCACAATGCGGGGGATGGTGTGCGTGCCACCCAGACCCATGTAGTTCCAGGATTGCCCCGCGTCTGTTGACTTGTAGACACCGGCTCCTGCCATGGAGCTGCGGAAAATATTTGCTTCCCCCGTTCCAACCCAGATCGTGTTTGGATCCGACGGTGCGAGCGTTACATCACCTATGGAGGTGGACGCCGCGTGTTGAAAAATCGGTTCCCATGTTGTTCCCTCGTTTACGGTTCGCCAAACGCCGCCTGAGGCACTCGCCACGTATATCGTGTAATTTTTGCCTTTGGGCTCGACGACGGCAATATCAGTCATTCGCCCACTGATATTGGTTGGACCAAGGTGCTGCCAGGCCAGATTCTTGAACGGAGAGTTTTCGGTCAGCTCAACGTGATCGGCATACCACTGGTGTCGGTCCGCAGGCGAGGTCTGCGCTCCGGGGTCTTGGGCGCGGCCCGTGGTTGTAACGAAAATCGATAAGAGCGTGATTGCCGGGATAATTCTGATCAGATGCATGTGAAATCTCATGAGACGTAAAAACGAATGGTGGGAAATGGCAGTGTTAATAGGCCCTGATGACTCTTGACCGTCTTAATCACTCTTAACCGTTTTAAAACTGCGTTTGCGCGCCAAGATTTGCGCTGCAATTTCTTCGATTGGCTTTTTCGTCACATCGATGATCGGCCAGTCGGGTCGCCGCCGGAATATCTGATTTGCATACGCCAATTCCTTCCGGATGAAATCTACGTTCGCGTAGTCACCCGTCGAGCCTCCGAGGTGCTCGTGCCGCACGCTTCTCAGCACGGACAGGTGATTGGCATTGGTCGTCAAACAGAACACGATTCCTTCCGGCAAATCAAACATACTGGGAGGCGGCGGTATATCGGAGATGATGGGTACGTTTCCGACAAGCCACCCTTTGAAGGCGAGATAGATGCTGAGCGGGGTCTTGAAGGTTCGACTAACGCCAGTGAGCACTAGGTCCGCTCCGGAGAGTTCCTTTGCCCGCTGACCGTCGTCGTGTCGAAACGCAAACTCCATGGCTTCGATACGCTGGAAGTACTCCTTGTTCAGCTTGCGAAACAAGCCCGGTTTTCCGGACGGCGCATCTGAAAACTGGTAGGTCAATTGTGCAAGAAGGGGACCCATCAGGTCGATCGTCTCGATATTATGGAGCCGACCGAGGTCTGCGATTCGAGATCTCATCTCAGCGGATACGACTGTGTGAACAATAAAACTTTGTACCCGAACCGCTTCTTCCACAATTTCCAGGACCTGTTCTTCGGTCCGTACTTCAGGAAAACGATGGATTTGAAATTCTGTGCCAGTAAACTGTGTCAATGCGGCCCGCAGCATTTGTTCGGCCGTTCCACCGGTTCCGTCGGAGATCACAAAGATTTGAAAGGCAGGCGTACCTCGTTCGCTAACTTCCGTCATAGCATGGATCCGAAGGGAGGCTGGATTCAAGCGAAAGATAGACGCTACGAGCCCTTCTGCAATAAAGAAGTGAGCCGGGACAGTCTTTGAACCAGGTCCATGGGTACGACTCCGCCCGACCCCGATACCGCTTCGTAAAGCCAGATGGCTCTTTTCCAGCTTTCTTTAGCGGTTTCTTGATTCCCGAGTTCTGCCTGGACGAAACCGTCCTCTCTTAAAAGATCTGCCAGCCCCGTTGCTATCTCTGACGAAAACTCACTGTCGTTACCACAAACGCTCAACAACTCATCGAGTGTCAGGGTGCGAATCCGAGCCGGATCCAAACCGGTGATTTCCTGAATGGTCTGAGCCAGGATATCACGAGCAAGGTGATACTCCTGGGCCTGGCACTTGAGCGAAACCTGCGCCAGGACGCTGACCATCTGTTGTACCTGTCGAAGGATGTAGTCGCGTGTAATCATTCGTGCAGACCCTAACGTACCGAGCCAATCAGTCCGTCTAGAAAGTCGTTCAAAATTCGTCTCTCAGGGCGTCCGTATAGATTCCAGGAGTTGATGACGGCCACCAAATCGAGTTCGGGTAGAACCAGAAGGTATTGTCCTCCGAATCCCAGTCCCGCCCAGATGACGGAATTGTCGCGGTCTAGTCTCCACCACTGAAAACCGTATCCAAAGCCTTCACGATTTACATTTTCAACCCATTTGTCCGTCGCATTCTGAACCCAACTCTCGGAAAGGATGCGTCGTCCGTTCCAAACCCCGCCGCGAAGATAGAGGTAGCCTATTCGGGCCAGGTCTTCTGCCTCCAAATAGAGACCCCCCAGCCCATCCGGATGTCCCTTAGCTGTTTTCTTCCAGTGATATTCTCTTATCCCGAGGGGGCCAAATACATGTTCTTCAGCAAATTCATCCAGAAACTGCCCGGAGACCTTTTTGATAATGCCTGACATCAAATGACTGCTCCCGCTGTTATAGACCCATTTCGCTCCCGGATCGGCATCCATGGGTTGATCAAACGTGAATTGAATCCAATCATCACTCAATTCCAGCTGAATCGTCGTGTTCGTTTCATCGAGCG
>SMXL01000126.1 GCA_004356385.1 Bacteroidota bacterium | reverse complement strand
GCAGACAGTAGGATCAAGAAGTCTAGAAAAAGATGTCACGAAAAGATCAGTTGACCGGAAAGGGTCCAGTAGCAGGTAATCATGTTTCGCACGCGAATAATAAAGCGCGGCGTACATTCGCGATTAACCTGCAAAAGAAGAAATTCTTTATCCCGGAAGAAAATCGTTGGATTACGCTCCGCGTTTCTGCCAAGACGATTAAGACAATCAACCGGAAGGGAATTTCAGCGGTACTCCGAGATGCCCGAAAGAAGGGCGTCAAAGTCTGATGATGAGAGGGTAACAAACCATGGCAAAAGGAAAAGGCGGTCGCATACAGGTTATATTGGACTGTACCGAGGCACCGGGCACGTCGCGCTATTCGACAACGAAAAACAGACGTAACAGTCCAGATCGAATCGAACTGAAAAAGTACAATTCGAAGCTCCGCAAGCACACACTTCACCGAGAAACCAAGTAGCGAAGCCGCGCCGGTGCTGAGAAGCAGCAATCAGTCGCACTCGCTCAAATTCTAATTAGAGATGGCAAAGAAGCAATCATTCGGCGATAAGGTTCGAAAGCAGAAGATCGAGACAAAGAAAATGGCAAAACTGGTCCTTTCCGAGAAGAAAGCGAACGGTCATTTTCGCTTCAAGACCAAGATGGTCGAGTTAGGCCAAGTCAAAGACGAGATTGCAGCCATCAAAAGCTGAAATATTTTTAGACAGCCTACCGAATTTCCAATTCGGGGTGTAGCGCAGCTCGGTTAGCGCGTCTGCTTTGGGAGCAGAAGGTCGCAGGTTCGAATCCTGCCACCCCGACCATTTTTCAGATTGCCGACTTTTGGCGGGAATCTGCGGCGTCGAAACGCACTTCGTTCTTTCAAATCCTGCGCCCGTAGCTCAACTGGACAGAGCGGCGGACTTCAAATAGGAGCCTTTACAGAGAATGCGTAGTGCAGAATGAATCTGTAAAGTGGACGGTGCTGTATCGGGGAAACCTCAGCTAACTTGACGGTGGCAATCCCGAGGAAACCGAAGGCGAACTGATTCGCCATAGGGATCCGTAGAGGCCATACGCGCCGCACCTGAGACGGTGAAGAGATGGTCCAGACCACAAAGCCGCGACCGCGGTGGCGGTGAAAACCGTAGTGGTAAGCTAATCCGCAGGTTGCAGGTTCGAGTCCTGCCGGGCGTACAGAATTTCTGCCATGACGAAGTGGACATGGCGCAGCGACCCGGTGACGTGGCCGAGTGGTTAGGCAAGGGTCTGCAAAACCCTGTACGATGGTTCGAATCCGTCCGTCACCTCAGCCAGACACGGTGGCAATAAATGACCATTCGTGTCCAAAAACAGCCTTTCTGACCAATATTTGGCCAGCGAGGCTTTTTGGTTTTTGATCACCTCGGCCACGTCACCAGGCAGGTTAAATGCAAAAAGTATTGAAATAGTATTGCATCAGGTGACCTTTTTTGCACTTCAGACCAGAAGGCCGTTTCTTTTCCCATTCCACCACCAGCTAACAGTTGAACCAACATCATGTCACGCAAATCGAATAGAAGATCCTACCGTCGACGCGCGACGATTTTCGTCAACGGTGCGTCGAGTGTGCTTGCCATTCTTTTGGCGCTTGCGGTTGATGTTTCGTGGGGCCAGATTCAGGGTCAAAATGAAGATCAGCAACCATCTCAAGGCCTTGAGGAAAAGCTTGAGGAATTCGGTTCTCAAGACGCTACGCGCCGAGTCAATCCCCACCTCGTAGTCTACGAAGGCACCGAGGGCCCAGGCGCGGGCAAACACATCGTATTGATCGCCGGGGATCATGAATACCGCTCCGAAGAGATCTTGCCGGCGATGGCGCGGATTCTCGCCAAGAACTTCGGTTTCAAGTGCAGCGTCTTCTTCACACTCGACGACGAAGGCTTCATTGAACCCGGGAGTTCCAATATCCGAGGCCTTGATGCGCTCGAGAACGCCGACCTGCTGATCCTGGGTCTGCGTTTTCAGGATTTCCCAGCCGAGGAGATGCAGCACGTCATAAACTACTTGGAACGAGGCGGCCCGATTTTCGGTATTCGTACTTCCACGCATGCCTTTAGAATAGAAGAGGGTCCGTTCGCCAAGTACTCCTGGAATTACGAGGGCGAAGAGTACGAAAAAGGGTTCGGCCGTCAGGTCCTGGGTGAGACTTGGGCGGGGCACTACGGCACCAATCACGAGCAGAGCTCTCGAATCTTGATTCATGAAGACCAGGTGGTACACCCGATTTTAAGAGGAGTGCGGAACATGCACGTGCAGTCTGGTGGATATTTCGCCGATCCTCTACCGCCCTCGACGGTACTGGCCGTAGGTCAGGTTCTCAACGGTATGGATGCAGACTCTCTGCCCGACCCGGAAAAGGAACTGATGCCTGTTGCCTGGGTCCGTCATTACGAGGCTAAAGACGGCACGCAAGGCCGGGTCTTCACCACCACGCACGGGGCATCAGAGGACTTTCTAAACCCAGGTTTTCGTAGAATGCTGATAAACGCTGCCCTCTGGACGTCCGGGTTGGAGGACGTCATTGCCCCGGAGAGTGACGTTTCTCTTGTAGGGCCCTACAACCCTGTCACCTTCAGTTTTGGCGGCTACAGACGTGGCGTCAAACCTGCCGATCTTGCCGGTTGGGACACGCCGATTATGTCGTCGAAAAAACCAACTAGTGATGGTCCCTAGTCCGTATTCCACGAGATCAAGAACTACCAGGTCAAGCAGTTCCAGGTCAAACCCCACCACCATGCAGAATATTTCACTTCCCCGCATCTCATTCCTCACCCTCCTGGCTACCAGCATGCTCGCGTGCCAACCTGCACAACAGCACTTCCAGGAAGGTGATCACGTTGTCATACTTGGCAACGCTCTGGCAGACCGGATGCAGCACCACGGTTGGCTCGAGGCATATATCCAGACCGAGCTGCCGGATCTCCAACTGGTGTTTCGGAACCACGGTTTTACCGGCGACCGGATCGACCATCGTCCGCGGAGCAACGGATTTCCAACGGCCGAAGAGTACCTGACAACTTCAAAGGCAGACGTCATTTTTGCCATGTTCGGTTACAACGAGTCGTTCGACGGGGAGCCAGCCCAGTTCGGTGAGGCGCTAACCGAATGGATCGACAGCACGCGTACGAAGAATTATTCAGGTAAAGGTGCGCCGCGAATCATTTTGTTTTCCCCCATTGCACACGAGGACCTGAACGACCCCAATCTGCCAGATGGTAGTGAAAACAATGCGCGACTCGCTGCCTACACGGATGCGATGGAGACCGTCGCCGAGGAAACCAATGTCCACTTTGTGAACCTATTCGGCGCTTCGCAAAAACTCTATGGTGAGACTGTGTCGCCTCTAACCATCAACGGTGTGCACTTGAATGGAGACGGCAATCGGCAGATCGCTGAGGTGATCGCAAAGTCGTTGCTGGGCAGATCGCCGACGAGAAATTTGGCAAAACTCGATCTGATCCGCGCAGCCGTTCTCGACAAGAACTGGCACTGGTTCAATCGGTATCGTGCCACAGATGGTAACGATGTCTGGGGAGGTCGCTCAAGCCTAGAGTTCACCGACGATCAAACCAACTTCGAGGTTCTGCAGAGAGAGCTGGTGCAGCTGGATTACATGACGGCTAATCGGGATACGGTGATCTGGGCAGCCGCAGACGGAAAGACCATCCGACCAGACGATTCCAATGTTCCGGACCCGATTGAAGTCACGTCGAATCTCGCCGAAGAACAACTGCAAGACGGCGTCAGCAAAACCGGTACGACGAATTACCTCGATGGCGAGGAAGCCATAAAAAAAATGACACTTCAGGAGGGCCTGAAGGCAAATCTATTTGCATCGGAAGAGATGTTTCCCGAGTTCGTCAATCCTGTGCAGCTCGGCGTTGACACGCGTGGTCGCCTATGGGCTGCAACCTGGGCTACGTATCCCAAGTGGGAACCGACGGGGAAAATGGACGACCGTCTGCTGATACTCCCGGACGAAGACCGCGACGGCGTTGCAGACGAAGCGATTACCTTCGCCTACGTCCACAACCCGACAGGTTTTGAGTTCTGGAATGGCGGCGTAATCGTTGCCTCGGTTCCGGACCTCCTGTTCCTCAAAGACACCGACGGCGACGACGTGGCCGACGTGCGAATCCGAATTATGGGGGGTCTGGGTTCGGCAGACACGCATCATTCGGCGAACAACTTTGTCTACGGCCCCGATGGATTTCTCTACTACCAGCGAGGTGTTTTTAACGTGTCAAATGTAGAATCTCCCTGGAGCACCAACCAACAATCCGGCACTTCGGGAATGTATCGTTTCAATCCGCGCACCTTCGAGTTCAGCTTCCACGCCCCGAACAGCCCCAACCCGCACGGCATCAGCTTCGACTACTGGGGATATCACTATGCCACAGACGGCACTGGAGGGGAGGCTTATCAGGTTAAACCGAATCGCGACGGAACGTTCAGCATGCGTAAGCTGCTCGAAAAAACCGTCAGGCCGGTCCCGTCGAGCGGGATTCTATCGAGCGCCCATTTGTCACCGAGGTTTGAGGGAAATTTCGTGATCCTGAACGTCATCGCATTCCTCGGTATCAAGCAGTACACATTGTCCTTCGATCCGGTAACCGGTAATGCGCACGGCACAGAGACGGATGACTTTATGGTTTCCTCCGACCCCAATTTCCGACCTACGGACATTGAAATTGGAGACGACGGAGGAGTGTACGTCGCAGATTGGGCCAACGCGATCATCGGGCACATGCAGCACAACATTCGTGATCCGAATCGCGATCATGAGCACGGACGCATCTACCGGTTTACCATGCCCGGACGGGCACTTTCAGAGCATGTCCCTATTGATGGCCAGCCGATCCCAGACCTTCTGGCCGCACTCCAACATCCGATAAACGGTGTTCGTCAGCGGGCGCGTGTTGAGCTCTCGGAGCGGAACACAGCCGAAGTGATTGCAGCCACCAGAACATGGCTGGAGCAGTTGGATCCGACGAGCGAAGCGGATGCCCACCACATGCTCGAAGCACTCTGGGTGCATCAACAGCACAACGTAGTCAATCGGGAGCTGCTTGATCTCATCCTCAACTCACCGGTAGCCCACGCCCGCATTGCCGCCAGGACGGTTGAGCGTCTATGGGACCATAGCGCTTCACAACCGGTGGATGTACCCGAGGAGACTTACGAAGAAAACAGGACTATCCAAGAGCCGGATGGCGATACCATTGTAATAAAAACGGTCGTCGAGGAGATGCGATACGACACACCCTCGTTTACCGTCACAGCCGGTCAACCGGTGAAATTGTGGTTTGAGAACGACGATTATTCGCCTCACAATCTGATTATCGGTCGGCCTGGATCGATGGACGAAATCGGCACGGCTGCGGACGCGATCGGTTCAGATGGTTTCGAAAAAGAATTCATTCCTGACAGCGACAAGATCGTCGTTGCTTCGGGTCTTCTCAACTATCAGAAACACGAGGTTCTGGAGTTTACGGCACCTACCGAGACCGGCGCCTATGATGTCCTTTGCACATTTCCCGGACATCGACAGACGATGAATGGGGTGATGTGGGTTGTGAATGAGGAAGACTGAATGATCGCTGAGTAAGTCACCAGGCAGAGAAGGCGTTTTGAAAGAGTGAAAGCAGACACGACGAACGTTTTAACTTTGTTGCTGAAGGAGCCGAATCGATCCCGATTGCACTTCCACCCCTTACCCCGTTTCTTTAGGCGAACTCACCCGGAAGTGGACTGGTCGGCAAGAACTTATCCCACTACAAGATCCTCGAAGAACTCGGCCGCGGCGGCATGGGGATCGTATTCAAGGCCGAGGATACCAAACTAGATGGGAAGGTGGTAGAGATGTGCACGAGTTTCAGGTATCGGGATTTGAAAACTGTTATTCTGTCCGAGATCTGGTCTATTTAGACTACCTGTGATCGACCAAAGAGATTAATTCAGCCGACCACGGACAGAAACGACCAACATTATCTACCCATTCGTCCAAATCGTTTTCAATGAATGAAGGGATCCCGGTACAAACCTCAATCGTGATTTCAGCCATCTCGACTTCCGTGGGATCTATGTGCCAATTCCAAGGTGCGTTATGATTGTCTTG
>SMXL01000125.1 GCA_004356385.1 Bacteroidota bacterium | reverse complement strand
TTGTCTTCCTATCGGGATTTGCTCATCGAGCAGATCGGCCCGCAAGGCGTCGATTCAACCGGTATCAATTCTACAGGTATTGATTTCGTCGAAAGCTACGGCGCCTCCGAGGGCTTTTTCTCGTTCCAGGACGAGCCGAACCAGCGAGATATGCTGTTGCACCTCAACAACGGCGTTTTCTATGAATTTATCCGAATGGATGACGCATCCACTACACCGGTCCGGTATTCCATCGCGGATGTCGACGTGGGGATTCCATACCGAATGCACGTGACTACGTGCAGCGGGCTCTGGTCCTACGCAATTGGAGACATCGTCGAGTTCACTTCCAAGAATCCACTTCGAATCATCGTGGTGGGACGAACGAGCGAAGTGATGGACAATTTCGGCGAAGCGATGGCCGGAGAGGAGGCTCGATCAGCTCTCGAATATGCGTGCAGAGAAACGAACAGCAAGGTACATGACTACCATATTGCCCCGACTGCCCGGGGCCTGGACAAGATGCCGGGACATCAATGGATTATTGAATTCGATGGAGTACCGCCTGTGCTGAATCACTTTTCTGAGCTGATGGATTCTCATCTCCAATCGGTGAATCGACACTACACCATCCGGCGGGAGGCAGGTGCTTTTTTATCCCCCGAAGTCGTGGTCGTGTCAAACGGTACGTTTTATAAATGGCTGGTGATGAGCAGGGCGTCTGTAAGTGCCCAGTCAAAAATCCCAAGAATGTCGGTAGATCGCGGGATCGCCGATGAGGTTCTGTCAATTTCGAGAAACAATACGTTACCCACATTTGAAACCGGGTCAAATTAGCTGAATGCGGGAACCTGATTGCTTCCATATGCGTGTTGCAGAGCCGCTTAAAGAATGCGGACCTTACTGACGTAAGGAGAGGTAAAACATCGTTATAGAGACTCGTGGACACCCGCCGCGAGTCACATTTAGAATTTAGAGTAAGAGGAAGGGGTATATGTACGTCCCACGCCAGCAACGAATGCTGGATCAGTATTTACAGGAGATTGGGCAAATTGCTCTTTTAACCCCGCAAGAGGAGGTTGATCTCGCACGACAAATCAAGAAAGGCGAGCAGGAAGCCCTGCATCGTCTGACTCGTGCCAATCTTCGTTTCGTCGTTTCCGTAGCCAAGAAATATCAGGGGCAAGGCCTAACGCTTGCGGACCTGATCAATGAAGGAAACTACGGTCTGATTAAGGCTGCACAGCGTTTCGACGAAACGCGTGGTTTCAAGTTCATCTCCTACGCCGTCTGGTGGATTCGCCAGGCTATTTTGCAGGCACTCGCTGAGCAGAGTCGCGTGGTTCGCCTTCCGCTGAATCGGATTGGTACGATTTCCAAAATTCGCAAGACAAGTGCTCGACTGGCGCAGACGCACGAACGTCAGCCCAACATTGAAGAGCTGGCCAAGGAGCTGGAAGTGGATGTAGAGAAGGTTCGTGAAGCTTTGCAGCACACGGGTCGTCACCTGTCCATGGATGCGCCGTTCAACGAAGATGACGACAACAGCCTTCTGGACGTACTCCCGGATGACGAAGACACGTCACCCGACGATACGCTGATGGATGAGTCGCTCAAGATTGACATCGAGCGCGCTCTGAGCCTTCTTCATCCAAGAGAAGCAGAAATCACGAGGCTGTACTTCGGTATAGGCCGTGAACACCCACTGACGCTGGAGGAAATTGGTCAGCGGTTTGGACTGACGCGCGAACGCGTTCGACAGATCAAAGAAAAGGCGCTCAGAAAACTTCGTCAGAAGCATCGCCGAGAAGAACTTCAGATGCACATCGGCTAAGAAGGCCGGCTGAATACCCTCTAGCAACAAACTTTTTGAAGGCACCTCCGCGACCCGGGGGTGCCTTTTATTTCTTCACCGGGAGACGCAGTTTTGTCGTTCTCGGACGACACAAATTCGCTGAACTCGGACGACACAACCGGCGGTGTACCAGACTCAAATCACGTAACTTTGCAGATCCTCAACCATTCCAAGTATCCCAAATGGCCTGGCTAAAGAACGTAATAATCGACCTCCTGATAACGATCGTGATCGCAGTATATGTCTTCACGACAGCCGACTGGGGATACTGGATTATCGTGATTTACACGCCGCTTATTCTGCTGCTTAAAATCGGCGCTGTGCTGAGCGGAATCAGCGGTGCAGTCCAAAAGATGGCGAAGAAGAAACCCGACGATGTCCCGATCTGGTTTTACCACACGTTATTCGGGGCAAATCTGATCATGTTGCTTTATGCGAATTGGTGGGTCATCGCCGTTGCATGGGCAGCAATATGGATTCTGTCTGCTGTCCAGGATGCCCGATCATCAAAAAAAGACAGCGATTGACCGTCTGTCCCTTTTGAACCGGTGCTCACCAATTACTATACGCTCAGCCGACTAGTCACAGAATGGCAGTCATGGATCGAAGGAGCAACGGTTGAGGAGATTTATTCTCAACAGCGCGGAGAGCTCATCGTCGCACTCCGCGATTCTCAAGGAGAATCGCGGACAATCCAAATTTCCGTTCAGGCGCCTCTTCGATATCTGAGCTCGAACCCTAAGGCATCGCGGGCTAAAAAGAACGTCGCAAGTGTTTTTTCGGTTGCCGAGGGATCGATCTCAAAGACTCTTTCGATCAGTCCGAGTGACCGGCTGATCGATCTGGTGTTTAAAGACGAGTCCATGTTGCGGATCGAATTATTCGGACCCAATTCCAATGTGTATTTGACCGATCCGGATGGAATAGTCCTCGATAGATTCAGGAAAGCGGGAATTGAAGTTGGAGATCCGGTGACGCGGGCCATACCGATCGGAACGTGTGCAGAAATGCTCGCAGCGACGGAAGGCACCTTGGGGAAACGCATTCGGAAGGCGGCTCCTCTTCTGGGCTCCAGGTATGTGTCTCAACTGATCCTGGATGCAGACCTCGACGCCAAGACCGAGTCGGCCTTGTCGAGCGAGCAGATCTCAACGCTGGAAAAGTCGATAAATAGGATGTCGAGTGCCCTTGACTCATCCTCACCGCGGATCTACTGGAAAGGCCCGAATGCGCATCTCTTAAGCCTTTTTCCGTTAGCGCTGGAAATGAGTCTTAGAGAAGAGTTGTTCGAAACAGTTGATGAAGCCGTCCGGGTCTTTATCAGAAGGAAACGGAGCCAGACGGCCTATGATCTAGAGAATGCTCCGTTGCAACGCACGATTAGCTCACGGCTCAAAAAGGCAGTCAGGAGTCAAACGCGATTACTCAAAGAGGTCGAAAAGGAGAGTCGAGCCAAGAAATATGAACAGTACGGACACCTTCTCATGGCCTCCCAACAGAACGTTAAACCGGGACAGGAGTCGGTCACGTTGGACGATATCCTGTCCGGAGGTGGGCAGCTTACGATTCCGCTTCGCTCAGAGCTCTCAGCGGTCCAGAATGCAGAACGATACTACGAGAGAGCGAGGGAGTCGCGTCAGGCCCGCATTCATTCCGAAAAAAGACTTGCAGAATTGGGCGAACGGGTTGATAAACTGCAGGCACTTTATGCTGAACTGAACAAAGCCGAGACTGCTACGACCGTCAAAAAATTCAAAAAACGCAATTCCGCGGCTCTGGCCGGTCTGTCGTCGCAAGGCTCAGGCATCGATTCTCCCGTGCCTTACCGGTGCTACCAGCTGGCGGATGGTTATGAAGTTTGGGTGGGTAGAAATGCCAAACAGAATGACAGGTTGACGACCCGAGATGCGCGCAAGTACGACTTGTGGCTCCACGCTCGCGGCGTAGCCGGATCGCACACGGTCCTTCGCGTTCCCAGACGACAAGAGGTACCCCCAGCAAGAATCGTTGAGAAGGCAGCGGCCATTGCTGCCTGGCATAGCAAAGCGCGAACGAGTGAATTCGCGCCGGTTATAGTAGTCGAAAGGAAATACGTCCGCAAACCCCGAAAAAGTCCGCTGGGTACGGTTGTCGTAGAGCGCGAAGAGGTTCTCATCGTCAAGCCCGAATTACCGGAAGAGTAAGGAACCCCGTGGCGCCCACCGGGTAGCGGACGCCGAAGCGGGTCGATCGATCATCGATAACCATCTGATTCAAGTCGTCTATGTCCTGGTGGGAAGCAGCGCTGTTGGGTCTGATTCAGGGACTGACCGAGTTTCTGCCGGTGTCTTCGTCGGGTCATCTGGTTCTCGGACGTCACGTACTTGGCGTGGGCGCAGATGCAGAAAGTGGAATCCTGTTCGAAGCGCTGGTACATCTTGGAACCGTATTCAGCATTCTTGTCGTCTATCGAAGGGAAATCCTGGCCCTCGTCCAGGAGTTTGGTCGCGGCATCATTCGACCCTCAGGTTACCGGTCGATGTGGACGGAAAACGAGTCATTTCGACTGTCGATTCTGATCCTGATTACCATGATTCCGACTGGAATCACCTACCTGGTGTTTAAAGATTCGATCGAGGCAGCCTTCACGGATCCACGGTTTACCGCCGCAATGCTTTTGGTTACCGGCCTGATGCTCGTCTTGACTCGACTCAGGAAAAGCCCTGGTGGTCACGTGACTTCGCTCAAGGCCATCGGCATCGGGATTGCTCAGTCTGCAGCGATGTTCCCCGGTATTTCCAGGTCGGGTGCGACGATTTGTGCCGGAATCTATCAAAACGTGGACCCTGAGCGAGCGACCAATTTCTCTTTTCTCATGGTGTTGCCCGTGGTGCTGATTGGCACTGGCGTGGAGGTATCAGAGGCGATTGCGACGGGTGTCCAGGTCGTCTGGACTCCGATGCTTATCGGACTGGTCGTCGCGTTTCTTTCGGGCATCCTGGCGATCAAGCTCGTTCTGGACGTGATTCGTAGAGGGCGTCTCGAATATTTCGCCGTTTACTGCTTCATCGTGGGCGGAATTGGACTGATACTCTTGTAACACAGTCGTCGTTGTACATTTTGCATGTCCGCGAGCCTAACCTATTGGTGCGCAACCGGTAATTACGACATCCACCCATCTGAATTCGATCAATAATCGACCGATTCTGCCTTAAGAAAGGTGCATTTTGCCCGATAACAGACCTGATTGCCAGACAACCGCAGTAGAACGGCTCGATTTTTCAAATAGACCAATTCCAGGCTTTCAAACAGGCCGAATTCAGGGATATTTGGATTGAAGCCGTCGAAAGAAAAATTTATGCCCTATCGCATATTTGTTGTAGACGATGACGAGCATTATGCACGCATGCTGAGCTATCGTCTGGATAAGAATCCAGATTACTCAGTCAAGGTGTTTAATAGCGGTGAAGAAGTCCTAAAGGGGCTCTCCGAAAAACCCGACCTGATTCTACTCGATATCATGATGCCAGGTATCGATGGTATCGAGGTTTTAACTCAGGTCGTATCCCGGTACCCGGGTGTTCCCGTCATCATGGTTTCCGCCCAGGGAATTATTGACACTGCCGTCGAATCGATCAAGCTCGGCGCTTACGATTATATCACGAAGGGTCAGGACGACCTCGTAAAGCTCGACACGGTCGTGAAGCACGTTCTGGAGAAAGTGTCGATGGAACGAGAACTCGACACGCTACGAAAGGAGGTCACCGACAAGTACAAGATCAAGGGATTGATTGGTGACAGCGCCGCCATGCAAAGTGTATATCACCTTGTCCAAAAAGCGGTTCGAGGAGATTTGACCGTCGCGATCCAGGGTGAAAGTGGAACAGGTAAAGAACTGGTCGCGAAAGCGATTCACTTTAATTCGAATCGAAAAAGGGGACCGTTTGTCGTCGTGAACTGTGCTGCCATTGCCCGCGAGTTGATGGAAAGCGAATTTTTTGGCCATGAAAAGGGCTCATTTACGGGCGCCCACGCGAGGAAAATCGGCAAGTTCGAACAGGCTGACGGAGGCACCATATTTCTGGATGAAATCGGTGAGCTCAACCTGGATCTCCAGGCCAAATTGCTACGCTCGCTTCAGGAAGGAGAGTTGCAGCGAGTGGGTGGAAACGAGACGATCGATTTCGACGCGCGAGTGATCAGCGCGACAAATCAGAATGTCCTGCAGATGATTCGGGACGGGAAGTTCAGGGAGGACCTGTACTATCGTCTCTTTCAATATCCCATTCCTCTTCCGCCACTGCGTGACCGTGGACAGGATATCCTGTTGCTCACGAATTTTTTCTTCCGTGAGTACACGAATGAGCATCCAGATTTCAAGGGCAAAACCCTTTCGACCGAAGCACGAAAGGCCATAACGA
>SMXL01000124.1 GCA_004356385.1 Bacteroidota bacterium | reverse complement strand
CCCACCACTTCGGCGTATTCCTGACGGTGGGGAACGATAAACGGAATCACCTGAATCTGGTTGGTGAGTCGCACAGGAATGTTTTCGCCCATGCGCCGCATCCGGATGTTTTGAAGACGGACGAGCTGATCCCAGGGACCGTTGAGCTCCAGAAAGTCGGCCATGAGGGGCATGGCGTAGACCGATACATTCGACGCTCCTATGGATTCGTGCCCCAGAAACATGAGTCCTGTATAGTGTCCGATGTGGGCGTGGGTTAGAAAAATTCCTTCAGGGGTCAGTTGGCCCGATGACGGTTCTGTCTGCTCAAGCATGTACCACTGTCGTCGAAAATCCGGACTGGCTTCAAACATCCATTTCTTTCCTGAAGCGGGATCAACCAATCCAAGACTGGTGGCCAGATGGGCAGATTCCGGGTCAGTCCATCCGGGGTGAGTATGATCGCCCGATTGCGGAACGCCGGCATCCTGTCCGATTCCGAGTATCAGAATGAACGGTTGCTCAGAAGGTGCTCCAATCTGTGCCCACGCCTGGAATGGGCTCAACGGAAGCGAGAAAGCTACAAGCGAAAATATCAGGAGTGCCCGCATACCTAAAGCAACGACTTTACTGCCCCGCCATCCACTGAAAGCGCGATGCCCGTTATATAACTTGCTCTGCGGCTCAGAAGAAAAGTGGCCGCCGCGGCAAACTCCGACTCCGTACCGATCCTTCTAAGGGCGCAGTTTTGACCCCATTCGGCTTCGATTTCCTCGATAGACTGGCCAGACCGTTTACTCTGCTCGTTGGATAACTGACGAAGTCGATTCGTTCGCGTGTAGCCCGGCAGAATCGTGTTGACGGTTATTCCCTCAGGCCCCAGTTCTTCCGATAGGCTTTTGGCGAATCCCTGTACCCCCGCTCTCGACACGTTGGACAAATACAGACTGGGAACCGGCTGTTTTGACGTTAATGAGGTGATCATCAGGATCGACGCGAAGCTGTCTTTTGCAGCGGCTCGAAGATAGGGCAGCGCATGTCGCGACAAATTGATCGTACTCATTAAATTCAATTCCAGTGACTCGCGCCATGCGTTGGCGTCGAAATCATCCACGAAGCCCGACGGGGGACCGCCAGCATTGGTGACCAGGATATTGAGCCCGTCAAGCGTTTCCGCTGCTTGCTTAAGAGCAGACTGAATTTCCGTCTCATCCGTCACATCACAAACGACTGGGAACGCACGACCTTTTCCCAATGGACCGAGCTCCTCGGCAGCCGCTTCAACTCGAGCGTGGTCTCTCGAGCAGATCGCCACATTACACCCCTCTTTCACCAACTCCGCAGCAATCGCTTTACCGAGGCCGCTACTTGCGCCTGCGACGAACGCGGAAGCGCCCTCTAGTCCGAAATCCATACTCTGAATCCTTTGTTCTTAGAAGAATATTCGCTTGTGTTGTGTCCGTGTACACTTGAATTTAGGAGTGTATGAAACGGATGTCGCAACCAAGGTCGCGACAGTCGATGTTAATCCAAAGATACGCGGTGGAGTAAATCGGATGGGAAGAAAAGATGTATCGGTCGAGCGGTCCCGAATACGGACAAAGGGTGCTCCGGCAGCCATTGGACCGTATAGCCAGGCCATAATGGTGGGCGATACTCTTTACTGTTCAGGCCAGATCGCGATTGACCCTGCGACCGGTCATATGATCTCGGATGGTCTTGAAGCCGAGGCGGAGCAGGTATTGAACAACCTCCGAGCGCTTCTTCATGCCGCAGATCTAGAGATGGAGCATGTGGTCCAATGCCGGGTCTATCTGACCGATATGAACGATTATGGTCAGGTCAACGAAATTTATGCGCAATATTTTGGTGAGGATGCTCCCGCGCGAGAAGCGGTTCAGGTCGCAGCCCTTCCCAGAGGGGCTCGCGTAGAAATTTCCTGCACGGCGGTTCGCTGAGAAATATCAGCCAGATTTGGCGAAGACGGTGCTCTAGAAAATTCAGAGAGGACCAAATTAATCCGGCATTGCCTAAAATCTGAGTAGGGAATGCACCGGTAGGGAGTTATCCAACAAGTCACGGCCGTTCAGGTCCAAGAGTTCCACCAGGAATGAGTACCCGGCGACCGACCCGCCTCCTGACGTCACGAGTCGATGTGCTGCAGCTGCAGTTCCTCCCGTTGCGATCACATCGTCGTGAATCAGCACCCGGTCGGATTCGTGTACGGCATCGATATGCATCTCAATCGTGTCCGTGCCGTACTCGAGAGAATAAGTCTCCGCGACCTTGGCATAGGGAAGCTTCCCTTTTTTTCGTACCGGGATAAATCCGGCATCCAGTTCATCGGCCAACATGGCGCCGAGGATGAATCCACGCGCTTCGATTCCGATGACCTTCGTGATGCCGGCTTTTCGATATGGATCCGCGAGGCTGTCGACGGCGAACCGAAGCAGTTTCGGATCGGCTAGAATCGGGGTTATGTCCTTGAACTGAATTCCTGGAGATGGAAAATCAGGAACGGTTCGAACGGCCTGAGTGAGGCGATCCATCATAACGACAAAAACTCTACATTTCCGCTACTGAGAAGCAATCTGAAGCGTCTTCTCGTATTCGAGCTTAAAGGTTTCGACCGCTCGGAAGATAGCATTCGCCATTGTTGTTTGCCCGCTTCTTGAGGCGAGGAATGTCTCTTCGTACGGATTTGTCAGGAATCCCAACTCGATCAATACGGCCGGCATGGACGCTCCAAACAAGACATAAAACCCAGCCTGCTTCACTCCACGATCCCGTCTTATGGCCCCATCTCGGAATTGCTTCTGTATGGCCTCGGCGAGCGATTCGCTGTGACGCAGAAATGAACTTTGCGCCAGCGCTTGTTGAGCAAGAGAGGCCTGCGTAAACTGGCGATACTGATCGCGATCGGGCTCCAATTTGATGACCTCATTCTCGCGCTCCATCACAACCTGCGCTGAATCAGATCGGTGTACTCCCAGGAAAAAGGTTTCTGTTCCTCTAGCCGATCGATTTTTGGAAGAGTTTGCGTGAATCGATAGAAACAGCTTTCCTCCCGCCTGATTGGCGATACGACCCCTCTCAGCGAGCGGAATGAATCGATCATCCGTTCGCGTATAGACGACCTTGACACCAAGGTTTTCGCTGAGCAACGCTCCGAGTTCTTTCGCCAGCGCGAGCGCGAGGTTTTTCTCAAGCGTACCGCCTGAGCCGAAAGCTCCGTCATCCCACCCGCCATGCCCGGCGTCTATCACAATCGTATCCAGATGCCATTCATGGCCGGGTAAATCCGTTTGTTGCCGGTCTGCCGCCGCGCTTTTCTGACTCGAGGGACTGTTCTTGCTCATGGCACCGGAGAACAGACGATCAATGTCGCTAATTACGGACCCAGGATCCGACTTCTCGACCGCTGTAGAATCTTCCCTGAATGATTGTTCCACCTTTGAAATGTCATATCTCCTGGGCAGGGCCGCGGTGCCAGCCACCGAAATACGATTCAGCACGGGCATGCTCGGCACACTCACGGCTAAGGCACCAATGGAATCCGGCCGGTCTTCGGGCATCTCTGATGTGACAGAGTCCGCATTCATCGAATCGGATCTAGATGATGACAGTAGCTCGGCGAGTGACAGACTCTTGGCAGCCGGACGGTAAAAGTCGCCAGTGATAACCAGAATCAGGTCGTAGTTGTCTACATCCTGTTGTACAATCGTTTTTGCACCCGGGACAGCAAATATAGCGTCCAACAATACTTTCCCGTTCTCTTCACGCGCGGAATAGGATTGGATAGGCCAGTCGGCGGTTTCGAGAACGACGCCGGATGAGAGTCGCGTATTGAGCAATGTGAGCCGTAGTCCTTCCTCTGATTCCAGGTCGGTCGTACTGTACCAAGGAATCTCAAGGTCACTGTGAATTCGAATATGATATTCTGCCTCTCCGGCCGAAGAAAAGGAAATCCGATTTATCTGAGCGGTGCCACTTTCGCCGCCAGACCAACCGCCTGCCATCAATATCGGTACGATTACAAAGAAGAGAACTAACACTCTTCGTCCTCGCAAGAAAATATGAGAAGCTCGACTTGACATAACATCCAAATGATGATGATCGACAGCACACGCGAACCTTTCCTACTCGAATTTCGAGTCGAATTCAGCACGGATTCAATGGGACCAGTATCGGCACTTATCGGATACAGTATAAATTCGAAAAAGAGTCAAGAGGGATCCTCAACGGCACAATGAGCCCTGAAAACCGACCGTTCAGAGCAAGTTGAAACTTCAAAAAAGGCCCCGATGCGATATTCGCATCGGGGCCTGATGGCACACATCGACTTATTCGAAGAAAATTTTCTAATCCAAGCGGTAAGCGCCTTTACCAATCTAGGGTATCTTGTTCACCTCGTAGTTCGCTCAGACGACGCCGAATGATTTGATCGCGTGAGGCGCTTCGCTCCTGAACCTGTTCACGAAGACTCTCAAGATCATCCGAAATCTTACTGATTCGTTCCTGTCGGGCTTCCAGCTTCAGGTCGAATATTTGATTGACGAGATCTTCAAGTTCTTCATTGAGGTCAGCAGTTTCGCCGTCCCCTGCCCGCCTAATATTCCGCGCGAGCTCATGAGACTTTTTCTCCAGCTTTCGAATTTCACTATTGCCACCGGATCCGACCATAAACGTCCCAAATCCGCCGTTTCTAATCAAGTCCACTCTCTCATGAAGCGGTTCCATATCGAATGAAAAATTGAAGTCGTTCATCACATGTCGAAAGTTATTGCCTTCCCAAACGGCAAATGGCTTGTTGTTCATCAACTCGAGAACGCGTGGTGCCCGAATCTCCAAGTTTTCAAAACCACCTTCTCCATTTCCTCGAAAGAACGCAACTCCGTGACCGCCGTCTTTGGAGAACTGGATTCGTAAATCCTTGTCGTCGAGCTCTTTCACTACTTCACCGTTTACGTAAACCTTTCCGTCTTTGACCTCGATGCGATTAACGTCACGCTCTTTGGCGTCTTGAGCCTTCGCAGGGAAAACAAATAGGACGAGTAGAGCGAGTGTTCCAATCACCCGCACGGCCTTTCTCAAATTCTTTGTCATGGTGCTTAAATCGTTCATGGTGTGTACAGTAATGAGTTTTTCGGTTATCGACTTGGCGTTTCCGGCTTACCAATCTAGTTCGCCGAGGAGCTCCTTCAGCCTGCTCTCGATAATCCGTTGGCGGAGTTCAGCCCGTTGACCGAGCTTTTCGCGCAACTCCTGAAGCCGGTCGGCAAGTTGTTCAATTTCACTCTCTCGATTCTTTTGCTTGAGCTCGAAGGCTTCATATAGCCGTTCTCTCAACGATTCAACAAGTCGCTTCCGCTGCCGCGCATTGCTAGATGCTCTAATCTCCATGGCAAGTTGGTGCGTATTGGCCTCCATGTCGTGTTCACGTACCAGTTCTCCGTATAGATTGAGATTCTGTTCGTGAATTCCGCTCAGGTAACTTTCGAATTCCACGCGAGGGAAGGCTTTGGCGATACGTGCTGCATTTTCGGCCTGCAGCTGAAGTTGTTCGGCAAGCATCAATGACTGCTCTCCTGATTGTTCAGCAATCTGCTTTCGAATGATGTCGAACTCTTTTGCCTTGTTACTGAACGCGGCCATATAATTCTCCATGACGTCTCCGTAGGGCTTATACCTCGCACGCACTCTGAATGCACTGGGTTCACTCCTGGACAGGACCCGAACCATCGAGTTCTCGTCGTCAGGATCGCGAAAGAACACAACAACGTGACCCTCACGAGCGACATCGTCGTCGGCTTCGACAAGTTTTCCATCGAGTAACTGGAAGACGGTACCATTCAGGTCCAGGAGCGCATCGCCATGAAAACTCCAGCGAAGTTCTCGGTTGCGGATTTTCAACGACTTTGGGAGTTCGTTTTCGGGGACCTGTTTTCCGTCGATGAAAACTTTCCCGTCTTCAATCGTCACTACGTGCATCGCTTCCTGGGCGAGCGCAGTCGTCGGTGATAGCGTAAGGATAAAGCAGGCGTAGGCGACGACCGGTATCCATCTTGAACGTTTTCTCATCATTCTATCAGATTCAGTGACCTAAACAGTTAACGGGTCGTGCCCTAAAAAATTGTTACCATTTGTTGAGAAACGATTGATCGTTTGTTGTTCGTATATCCTTCTTGAAAATTCGAATACGAGCATCATTTATCGTTGTGCTGAGGCCTTAACGAGTCCAGGATATTTGCTCCCTAGAAGCGTTTCCAACGGAATGGACCTGGCTCCCCAATCCAGGTCGCCGACGGGTCGCATCGTCTCAATCCTTCTGGACAATTCTCTCAAGGATTCTGCATACTCCCATGCCAGGAGTGGATCCGTGGAGCGTCCTGTACTCACCACCCGGTGGCTTGGAACGACGGGTCTCGTTCCGAGCAATGATTCTGCTTCTGCGGTCATTTCATCGGCTGCAATTTGTGTTTCTGATACTACAGAATGATCTGTTTGCGGCGAGAAGTATCCGAATCCGACGGCGATGACGATGGCCGCTGCAACAGACAGAGCAGGAATCAGAACTCTCCGAATGGGCCTGATGCGCCAGAGCGGAGCTCGGTCACCCCGGCGATCACCGACTTTCGTGGAAGCGGCAGCGTTCGCTGCATGTGCCACGACCTGATCAATGATGTTTGCGTCTGGTTTTGTCCTACCCAGGTGGTCTAGACGGAATTTCACCTCACTCAGAGCATGATGCTCCTGTTGCAGTTCTTCGTCGTTCAACAAAGAACGCAGCTCTCCCTCTGCATCAGGTTCTCCGTAAAGATGGAGTAAAACGTTCTTTTTTCCTTCCATTACAGTCTACTTTTCTGACTTATGTCAAGCACCGAAGTCTGATAATTCGACTTTGTCTGACGAAACCATGATGCGTCTCAGATTATGAAGAGCGTATCGCATTCGTCCCAAAGCTGTATTAATAGAACAATCAGTCAGTTCCGCGATTTCTCTGAACGTCAAGTCCGCTTCGTGGCGTAAAAGAAGCACTTCCCGCTGTTCGGCAGGCAGCTCATCGATACACTGTCGAACGAAGCTTTCTTGCTCGGTATTGTGCAGTTCAACATCAGAAGAAAGCCCGTTATCAGGAAGCCGATCCCAGAAAGAGGAATCCAAATCGTCCGTATTCGCCGAAACATCCTGCCAACGCTTTCTCGTTCGCAGATGGTCAAGCGCCGCGTTCCGGGCAATTCTCAATACCCAGCCGAGAAATCGACCCTGTTGTGAGTACGATGCTCGCTGGTTCTGCAATGCCGAAATGACTCGGATATACGTTTCCTGAAACAGGTCGTTGGCGACAGTTCGATCGCGAACCATCCCGAATAGAAAACCAAATACTCTTTCCTGGTGTCGCTCTACCAGCATTCGGAATGCGCGTTCGTCGCCCTGGTCGACATATGCCGACACCAGTTCTTCATCCGATGGGTTGAGCAACCTTATCTGGTCTTTTACCCGCTGCGGGAAAGCCATTTTCCTGTAGTCTGACGTTCAGTTCGGGCTATGAACGCATCAGTGTAACGAATTATTGCATCCGGGGAATAACGCACTCAGAGTGGATTCGTGGGCGCGTGACCCCATACAGGCCGGAAGTAGACGAGAATTGAAGGGATCGGTTGCAGTTTCTAAAGAATCAGGGAAGCCGTCTTTCGGTAAAGAACGGCCCTCTAACGGAAGATTTTGAGCTGCTGCCCCACGCGAATCGTGTTGCTCCGTAGAGCGTTCCATTCTTTTATCTTCGCCACGGTCACCGCATATCGACTTGCTATCGCGATAAGCGTGTCCCCTTTACGGACGGTATGGATTTCAACTTGCGACCCTGCCGAAGAGCGAATATTGAGCCGCTGGCCGACCCGAATTCTGGAGCCACTTATTCCATTCCACTGGCGTAGATTTGTAAGGGTAACTCCATGCCTCGAAGCAATTTTCGACAACGTGTCACCAGATTTTACGACGTACGTTATCGATCCAGATGTCTGCACCGACGCAGGCGATGAGCCCGGATCTGTGTAAACCGACAACTTAGCCCCCGAGATTATTCGTGTCCCGCGCAGATTATTCCATGTCTGTAGCTGAGGAATGGTCACCTTGAACCGGTCCGCTATTTTTCCCAATGTGTCTCCGCGTCTGACGGTATAAACCGTTCTGGTTTTCCCCGCCGTACTTCCTGAAGTCGATGGTTGGGAAGGACCGGAGGTCGTGCGTACAGGAACGATTCTCGAAGCGGTCGGCGTGACCGAAACAGTTCGCTGAACGGTTGAAACGATCGGACGTGTGGATCGGCGGCCATACTGTACCAGCGTTCCTGACGCTTCTGCAAGGGACACTTCCGTAAGAGATCGGCTGTAGTCCGAAAGCGGAACGACGAGACGTTGGCCAATCTGAATTCGCGTGCTCCTAAGGCCGTTTTTCTGCATGAGCCTTGAGACACTCACGCCATAAATCCTTCCGATCTCACCGAGTGTATCTCCGCGTCGAACGATGTATTCACCGGCCGGCTGTTTGACCGACTCGGGCAAAGCGTCATAGCCTGCGACGAACTGATCGTAGGATCCTACGGGAATCCGTATCGGGAATGGTCCGGTGGAAGGCGGTAACGTGGAGCGTCGAAGACTCGGATTAAGTGCTCTCATCGTCGAAAGATCCGTTCCTGCCAATTCCGCGATTTCGCCAAGCGACAACATTCCTTGAACCGGGACGAGCTGATACTCATAGGCCGGGCCGGGCTCTCCCGATTCCAGGTCAAACGCACTAGGATTCGAAATGATAAATGACGTCGCGACGAACATCGGAACGTATCCTCTCGTTTCCCGAGGTAGGTAGCGATACATGTCCCAATACGTCGGAATAGCGTGTCCATCCGATTTGGCCCGGTTAATGGCTCTTCTAATGCACCTCGGGCTGCAGTTGTACCCTGCCATTGCGATGTGCCAATCGCCGTACCGCGCATAAAGATCTTTTAAGTGCTTTGCCGCAGCACGAGTTGATTTTTCAGGATTCATTCTGTCATCAACCCACGCGTTGACCTCAAGACCGTAAGCGCGCCCGGTGCCTGCTATAAATTGCCACATACCGACAGCTCGTGCCCAGCTGCGTGCCTTGGGGTTCAGGCCCGACTCGATCATGGCCAGATACTTCAGCTCGTCTGGGACGCCTTCTTCTCTGAAGATCTGTTCGATCATTGGGAAATACGTGTCCGCTCTTCGCAACCAATGATTGAGATGCTTCTCAGGCGTCTTGAGAAGCGTCTGCATGGTGGTTTCCACGAGGCGGTTCATTGTCATCGGAACCGTCGTCGAGAGTGGCTGAAGCTGGGGATTGAAAACATCCTCCAGGAGCGGGTTTCGAACTTTTTCAAGCGCGGCGAACACCGTTGACCGGGTGTCAAAAATGTCTCCGTAAGCCAGGAATAACGTATCTGAAATCCCAAACTGACGCTCGTACTCACTCACCAAGACTTGATATACCTCCATAAATCGCGGTTCGTTGCGAACATATGGATGTCGTAATAACTCGGACAGATCCGTCAGAGCCTCTTCTATAAGTGTTGAGACGTCTTCCTCCTGGCCAAGGGCCATTGCAGCAAGCACCTCCGACTGGTACTCGTACAACTTTGCCAAACGAGCCAGTAATTGGGTTTCTGTCAGAGAGTCAGGGGATGCATAGCCCGCGAATAACTCGTCTTCGAGCTCCAACTGCTCGGGAGGAAGAATGCTAATTCGCTCAGGAATCCCGGATTGTTGGGATTGAACGGCCAGCACAGGGCTGGAAAGAGGCACTGAAGCAACCAGTACCGCAAGGACACAGGTTCGTATCAAAACGATGAAAGCTCGATTGTGAATGATGACTTTTTCTACAGAAATCCTAGTCGCCTACCGAGACTCATACAAGAGAGAATGAGTTGCCCAAACGTAAACGGGTTTTGAAGGTTTCTTACGTCAGAAGGACCTTATTGGTGCGAAAATGGCCGTGATTTTCCTAGAGGGGAATATTGCCGTGCTTTTTGGGAGGATTGTGTGCAACTTTGTTCTGGAGCATTTCCAGTCCGCGAATGAGCACCGCTCGGGTTTTTCTGGGTTCAATAACATCGTCTATATAGCCGTATTCGGCTGCTATGTACGGATTGGCGAAGTTTTCGCGGTATTCTTTGATGAATGCTTCCTCGGCTGCTTCTGGGTCATCGGCTTCTGCGATCTGACGTTTAAATATGATCTCAACGGCTCCCTTTGGACCCATCACAGCAATCTCAGCGGTTGGCCATGCGTAATTCAGATCTCCGCGAATGTGTTTGGAGTTCATCACGTCGTAGGCTCCCCCGTACGCTTTGCGGGTAATCACCGTTATTTTCGGCACCGTGGCTTCACAAAGCGCATAAAGAAGTTTGGCACCGTTTCGAATAATGCCGTGCCACTCCTGCTCTGTTCCGGGCATAAAGCCGGGAACGTCTTCCAGAATAATGAGAGGAATATTGAATGCGTCACAGAAGCGAATGAAGCGGGCGCCCTTGACGGATGAGTTAATATCAAGGACTCCTGCAAGAATCGCCGGGTTGTTTGCGACTACGCCGACCGACCGACCATTGAGGCGTGCAAATCCAACGATGATATTCGGAGCAAAGTCGCGGTGTATCTCGAAAAAATTTCCATCGTCAACAATCCGTTCTATTACGGAATGCATCCTATACGGCTTGTTGGGATTTTCAGGAACAGTTGAATCCAATTCCAGGTCTTCTCGATCGAGAGGATCCTGCGTTTCAACCGACGGGGGCGGTTCCTCACAGTTTTGAGGGAGAAACGAGAGCAGTTCTCGAATCTGCAGCAGGCACTCCGCGTCGTTCGGACAGGTCTTGTGTGCGACACCACTTTTGGTTGCATGCGCCTCGGCACCACCCAATTCTTCGAGAGTGACTTCCTCGTGCGTAACGGTTTTCACCACATTCGGGCCGGTGACGAACATGTAGCTCGTCTTTTCAACCATGAAAACGAAATCCGTAATGGCGGGGCTGTAGACTGCGCCACCCGCACAGGGACCCATGACGCCTGAAATCTGCGGAACGACACCGGAAGCAAGCGTATTGAGAAGAAAGATGTCCGCGTACCCACCCAGAGAGACCACGCCTTCCTGAATTCGGGCTCCTCCTGAATCGTTCAGTCCAATGATCGGCGCTCCGTTCTCGAGCGCCAGGTTCATGATCTTGACGATTTTCTGCGCATGTGCTTGACCGAGGGAACCCCCGAAAACCGTAAAATCCTGACTGTAAACGTAAACAAGACGACCGTCAATCTTTCCATATCCGGTCACGACACCGTCGCCATACGGGCGGTTGTTTTCAAGGCCGAATTCTTTCGTCTGGTGCCGAACGAACATCCCAAGCTCCTGAAATGAGCCGTTGTCCAGAAGGATTTCAATCCGCTCGCGGGCCGACAGCTTTCCCTTCTCGTGTTGCCGGGCCAGGCGTTCTTTTCCGCCTCCCAGGCGGGCTTGACGGCGACGATCTTCAAGATCCTTGAATGGACCCTCGAGACCTGACTGTTCAGAATTGTCGGAGCTCATACGATTCCGATGAACCAGAAAAATGTGACAAATAGCCCCGAATAGCGGGCTCGATCAAGGTACGCAGGAGCTAACTGCGCTGCTTGACCTGCTTTTCGATGGCGTTCGTAAAGAGAATTGCGGTCTCTCCGTAAATATCTATGCGGTATTTACGAAAGACTTCCTGTGTCAGAATCTGTGACGCTTCTTCCCACGACTGCACCCCAGAAAGCCGATCAATTGCACTCTCGAATGCTACAGGGTCACTCTCGAATAGCTCTTCTATGAATCGTCCTCGGTATCGAATCGCGTCTCCGAGAATGGTTTCCTCGGACCGAGTCGAGGTTCGGGTCTGTGGTTGGATCTGTGGTTGGGTCTGTGGTTGGATGGATGTTTCGGACGCAACGGATTCCTGCTGGTAGGTTTTCCAAAGCGGCTGCGCCTTCGTTTCGTGACTGGGAATGTCAGAGTGATTGTTGGAGACGCCCCGTTCGTTTTTGGCAAACTGTTTCCAGAGGGGTAATTCAGTATCCTCTGTCGAAACCGGTTCCGATGGCGGGGATTCAGTGAGAGCTGGCTCGAAAAAAGTCCGGATTTCTCTCTCCATATCGTCTGCAGAAAGGTGTCCTCCCGAGAGCTCAGCTGCAGAAGCCAATGCTGTCGAGAGTCCGTCAGCGGCTCGTTCTTCTAGAAACAGCTGAATCAGCTGAACCGGTACACGTTCTGATTCTGGGTACACGATCCGAACCGTTTTCATGATTGGATCGATCAGACGAAGCCATCCTTCTGCGTCGAGATCTCTTGCTTCCTCAACGGCCTCCTTCCGGAGATGAGATTCAATATCGGCAAGTGTGAATTGAACCCCATCCATTTGGTTCAAATAATTTTCCAGCGACTGAAGAACCGAGGTGTGATACACGAAATAACCTGCTCGACGCCGAATATCGATCGAAGAACGGATTCGTTCGCGATCTGTAACGGCAAAAGCCGTAATGGCGGCCACAGGTTGAAAGAGATATTGGCTGCAATAATCAACTGCGCGAACCAGGGCCTTCTGTAATTCGTTTTTGGGGAATCTTCCTTGCTGACCTAGTTGCGTAACGAAATCATTAACCGTTCTCTGAGCGGATTCTGAATCAAAATCTATCCAGGGTGACGAGCACGAGATCAAATCCCTGGCTTCCAGTTCGGTTCGTCGGGAAAGCGCTTGAGAAAGAAAATGCCCGACATCAATCGGCATTTGCACTTCACTCAGATGAGGACTGGTGTAGTACTTCTGGTCCGGAAGTATGGCAGCAACCTGCTTATGGAATTCTTTCTTAAAAGCCTGAAACATAGTTATCGTCGTTCATGGTAAACCGGTCGTAGATACGCCGGGCATGCGGTGATGTTTTACGCTCGAATCCAGTGTCATTATCAAGAAATATTTTGCGCCTGTGCGGACTCAAACTGAGCGATGCCTTATACTTGGCGGCTGAATCAGACTGGCGGTCTTTCACAAACACCAGGCTATTTCTGTAAAATAATTTAAGGGTTCAAGCACCGCGTCGATCCTTGCCTTGAGAGGCATTCTGATTCATTCAGAACTGTCCTCATGTGGTTTGTCCTCGACAAGGAGCCTGGCCCCGTAAGGCCAGGTTTTCCTGTTTTTGGTCGGTCTCAAACCCTTCATGTCCTTGATGAAGCTCGCGATAAGATGTTTCCATGTTCTATGCGTGCTGATCATTAGTACCTGTCTTTTCCCGCGAACAGTTACGGCTCAAAACGGAATTCTCGAATCTATCGACGTTTTTCTGGATTGCGGACGCAGAACCTGCGATTTCAATTATATCCGGAGAGAAATTCCGTATGTAAATTACGTTCGTGAACGAACCGAGGCTCATATCCATCTGCTGGTAACGACCGAGCGTACGGGGAGTGGGGGAAGAGCGTTCAAATTGAATTTCATCGGGCTGAGAGAATTTTCCGCTTTATCAGATACGCT
>SMXL01000123.1 GCA_004356385.1 Bacteroidota bacterium | reverse complement strand
GTGGCCGGATAGATCAATTCCGAGTTCGGCCATCGTTTCCAGCGCCAGTGGATGGACCGATGTCGCCTCCGTGCCCGCGCTAAACGCGTCGTACTGATCCCCGTGAAATGCACGCAGGAGCCCCTCAGCCATCTGGCTTCGCGAGCCATTGTGTGTACACAGAAAAAGCACCGACATTTTATTCAAATCGGTCACCTGGTTCAGATTGTTGAATCAAGGAGAATAGCGATTTCGAGCGGAACGGATCCTCCGTCGAAGAATACGAAAGTGTTGAATCACGTTTACTTGATGCTACTTTGTCATGAGCAATCTCGTACTGGATCCTATCATCGGTTACATAGATGAAGCTGTCGATCCCGGTCTCGATCTTTATGATGAGATCGAGCGTCTGAAGCGGGAAAAGAATGCGCTGTTATTGGCTCATTACTACCAGGAACCAGCCATCCAGGACGCAGCCGACTATGTAGGCGATTCACTCGGTTTATCTCGGCAGGCGGCCGAGACGGACGCCGATATTATCGTGTTCGCTGGAGTGCACTTTATGGCAGAAACCGCCAAGATCCTGAGCCCACAGAAAAAAGTTCTTCTTCCGGATTTGAATGCCGGATGCTCGCTCGCCGATGCGTGTCCTGCTGACGAATTTGCCGCGTTCAAAGCCCTGTACCCCGATCACATCGTTATTTCCTACATCAACTGCTCGGCGGCCACCAAAGCACAGAGTGATATCATCTGCACATCCTCTAACGCCGAGCACATTGTGAATCAAATTCCTGACGACCAGCCCATCATTTTTGCTCCTGACAAGAATTTGGGGGCCTACCTGAACAAGAAAACGGGGAGGGAAATGGTGTTGTGGGACGGCGTGTGCATCGTGCATCAGACGTTCAGTGAACAAAAATTAGTGCGGCTAAAGACCCGGTATCCAGACGCTCCGGTACTGGCTCATCCCGAGTGTGAAGAAAATGTCTTGAAACATGCGGATTACATTGGATCAACAAGCGGTATTCGACGATATGCTGTGACGGAGCCTTACGACACCTTTATTATCGCCACGGAGGAAGGGATCCTGTACCAGATGCAAAAGGATTCTCCCGAGAAAACATTCATCCCCGCCCCCCCAGAAGAAGGCTGTGCGTGCAGTCAGTGCCCCCATATGCGATTAAATACGCTAGAGAAGCTCTATCTCTGCCTGGTACACGAGGAACCTGAAATTTTTCTCGACGAAGAAATTCGGCTTCAAGCTCTGCGTCCGATAGACCGGATGATGGAGATGAGTGTTGCGGTGGTCTGAGCGGGCAGAGAGCCGTGAGTATGAAAATCGCCGAGACGGAGCGTATGATGGCTCCACGATACTCGGCGCGGCTGAGCAACGGCTTCACACCCGTTGAAGCCGATTGGCTCTCCTAGTAACTCACGGCGCCCTACGAATAAAAATGGGAAATTAGCTCGGCATGGTATTTGGAGCTCGATGAAAAACTTCCCCTATTTCATTGTATATCCCCACTGCCGTGAAAAAACTGAATTTCGCCCTCAATAAGATTCGTAGGAATCCGAATTTCCTTGATCGTTTTACCCGGATCTTTTTATTTCCAGTATCGGTGGTTTTTGCCATTACTGCTCTCGTTCTGGCTGTCCAAACCTATTCAGAACTTCAGCAAAGTTCGATTTCGACTGCTTTAGCGACGGTGCAATCCGTCGAGGAAGCCTATCGACTCGAAACAGAATATCCGGAGGAGGTCGTAATGTCGGCCTCAGAGCGTCGATTCGATCGATTTTGGGTAGTTTCTGAGCTGGGGAAAATTATTGTGACGAGCGAAGAAAACGCTGAATTGAGTGCAGACATCTGGGCACTTACCGAGAAATCAGTCGACGGGAATTTTCTCGACGAATACACATTTGATGGTGAAACCTTCGTTGTAGCCGGCTCAATTTCTGTTGATGGGACGTATTGGACCATCGTCCTGCTCTCGCCACCATTCAGTTTCACGACAGTCATCTGGTTGATCTTCGCCATTCTCGCGCTGAGTCTCATGTCGGTATCAGCCGTGATCGCCATTCGATTTTTAGGAATGCATGAGCAGATCGAGGTCCCCGCAATCAATCCAACCGTAGGTATCGACGTAAACGCGTTTGACATTGGAGGAGACGGATCAAGTGAATCCGCTGAACCCTCCGTTCGCCCTGACCTGTCAAAGCTTCACGAAGCCGTTCTCGATGCAACCGAGGATTTTGTCCTCGTGCTCGATCAGAATCAAAAAATTATTTATTCCAGCCTTCAACCCGAAGACCTGAACTCAGATCAGACCGATGACAAGAATGGATTGGCTCAATTTGCCGAAAGTCATCTCGACGAGAAGGCCCGATCGCGTTTTTCAACTTGGATAGAGGAAGGCCCCTCAGGGCGGTCGTTAACCATGGACGTACTTGGTTCTGATGGACGGTTACACCCGTCGAAATGGGTTGCCCGTACGCTCGAAATGAAGTCAGGCACTTCGTTCGATGTATTTGTCGGCCGGCGCCTCATGGTTGAAGAATTCCCCGACCCTTCGGCGTAATTCGAAGCGGCACATTGGGAACTGCAGCCCAAACGAAGAATTCATAGGCTCTACCAAGGACCATTCTTCTGAGGGCGATGGACAAGGTTGAGATGACGCAGGATGAATCCGAGAAGATTCGCGAAACGCTACGCACGGTGCGTAAACACCTCTCGCGCATTCATCACGATATGAACAATCCGCTGTCGATTATCTCCGGGAACGTGCAACTGCTCGACGAACTCTCGAAAGCCTTAAAGGTGAGTGATGACTTCGACGCCCCTCTTAAGGACGTTCTGACCGCAACCGAACAACTCACAGGATTGACCGAAGAGCTCGTGGTTCTTAGAAATCTGCTGATGCAACTCGACGGAGAGGAAGACTGAGGATGTCGCAAACATGTAGAGGATAATTTCTCCCTTGTCCATGCCGGCTACAGCGAGTAAATTCGGGCGCTGAAATCGGACATCCATTTCTGTGTAACATTTCTTGATACCAGGTCCAAACAAGGATCAATCAAACACTTTTTCTATTTCAATACGGCCTATTGACGATCAACGCTACGAACTGGGATCGGGTATCGTTTTAACGAATAGAACGAACGATCTGTATCTCGCTTTGAAATCATTATCGCCTCCGTATGCGACTTCGATCGTACAGGAAAATTTCTTTCCGAGCATGTTTTCATCGAAGCATGGTCGTTCTGGCCATGTGCCTGGTGACGATTTCGCTCGTTTCGGCACAATCTATTCGGTCCCGGATTCTTTCTGACGACGGTCGATCGGCCTTGATCGAGTTTGAATTCGGTTGGCGGTCATCGTTAAAAGAGGCGGTTGATTCGAGCGGAATAAAGGCCTGGGATCAGCATACTCTTATCAAGTTTTCAGCAGGCTTCGATGCAACTTCACTGATCCTAAAGACTGGATCCTACGCGCTACCGCTGATTTCTGTCGTGTCCAGGGAATACGACGAGCATCATGTAGCCATTTCGGAGAGAGCAGAAGTGACCAAGAGGCGACTTCCCGAGGCCGAAGCCATCGGGCTTGGCACGCATCGGAAAGAACCGGTTGTCTCGCTCCTGGCCAGGCTCTATCAACTCGACGAGAGTACTGGCATACTCAGGCGATATCGAAAGCTGCTGGTGTCTGTACGAAGACAGGTTGCGGTTCCAGCTCGGTTCCTTGCGTCCCCTTCCGGAAATCCTCATCTCCAGGTGGTCGAAAGTGTGCTTGCAGATGGTGTCCTGTATAAGATTCGAATCTCCGACGAGGGTATTTTCAGAATCAATCGAGGGGTCTTATCCGGACTGGGTCTGAATCCGGACGCTATTGATCCAAACGACATCAAAATTCTGGGTAATGGTGGCCGACCGATCCCCGCTTCCAACAATGTTTTTCGGTATTCAGATCTTGTCGAGAACGCGGTGTTCTCGAGCGGCGGTGGTGACGGGCGTTTTGACGAAGGGGATGAAGTACTCTTTTATGCGGCCGGTCCAAGAGGATGGGACTACACCGGAGGTGAGTGGGTGCACTACGTCCATCCGTTCTCCAACGATAACTTTTATTTCCTGAAAATCAGTCCAGGGATCGGGTCAAGGCTACCACTCCAGCCATTCCCGGGTCTAGTCGGGGCCGTATTGCAAACGTCCACGACGGGTCGATATGTCGAAGACATCGAAGAATTTTTATGGAGTCGGGACCATGGTTCGGGTCATGACTGGATGAGTAATACGATTCGTGCGGGAGGTTCACGAACGATATATGATGACTTGATTCTGCCCGGACTGATGGCAGGTATCGTTCGATACAAGGCTCGAGCGGCGATCGCGTCGAATCCAAGGGCCACGGTGGCGTTTCAGTCAAGCGGTACCAGTCTCGCACAATTAACGGCGCTAAGAATAATTGTAGAACGTGCAGAATTCCCGTCCGCTTCTCCGGGAGAAATTATCTTCAGCGAATCGGTTACTGCAGGTCAATCGCTGCAGCTGAGCATGAGTCTCCTTAATCAGGCCAACGAACCTCAGGCGGCCGTTGACTGGGTTCGTTTGTCATACGATCAGGACCTGGTTGCAATCGACGATCTGCTTAGATTTGCAACGGTTCCGGGCCTGAGCGGACCTCAAACGTACCAACTTCGAGGTTTTTCGGGAACGCCAATGGTTTGGGACGTCTCCAATCCGGATTCCTATGAATGGTTGGGAATAACGTCCGCTGGTGGAAACCACGAATTCCAATTCGACGCATCGATCGATTCCGAACCCAGGGAGATTATCGCCTTCACGGCTGCGACGGCGACGACTCTACTTCCAGAAAATTTTTCAACCGTTTCCAACCAGGACCTGCATGGGATTTCCGGATATCCAGATCTCGTAATCGTCACACCCGAAATATTTATTGACTCGGCCAACCGACTGGCCGGTCATCGTCGACAGGACGGGCTGGACGTACAGGTCGTCCTGGTCGACCAGATATACAACGAGTTTTCTGGCGGTGTACCCGACATGCGTGCGATCCGCGACTATTTCAAGTTCCTCTACGATCGCGCCACGGATGAGGAAAGTCTCCTTCGATATGCGCTTCTATTTGGAGACGGCCACTATGATTTTCGGAGTCTATCCGGTGTACAAAACCCCGAGAATAACTGGATCTTTCCTTTTGAGACGGGGGAGTCTCTGAACACGGATGCCAGCTTTGCCTCCGATGACTACTTCGGCTTGCTCGACGATGATGAGGGAGTATGGACATACTCGAACTTCAGCGCTGTAAGCAGCGAGCGCGTGGATATCGGTATCGGCCGTCTACCCGCTCAGACTCGCTCTGAGGCTGACCTGCTCGTAGACAAGATCATTCAGTATGACAGCCCGGAATCGTTCGGAGCCTGGCGCTCCCGGTATATCGCGGTGGCGGATGACGGCCCGACCGGGCTCGCGGGCATTCTGGACGATAAGGATCTTCACCTTCAGAACGTAGACCAAGTGGTCGAGTTGATCCGCGGAGGCCGTTTTCCTAAGATTGACATCGATAAAATTTATGCAGAGAGTTTCGAGCGGGTATTCCAGAATGGATTTCGAATTCCCGGTGCAACTCAGGAAGTGATCGGAGCGCTGAATTCCGGTGCACTCGTGTTTAATTATAGCGGACACGGGGGTCCGTTTGGATTGGCGCAAGAGGACATTTTTACGAAGGAGCATGCCGAAGCCCTGACCAATGGCAACCGTCTTCCTCTTTTTATTACGGCAACGTGTTCATTTGGCTGGTGGGATCTCAACAATGAGACGAGCGGGGCCGAAGCCCTCTTGATGAATGACGCGGGAGGTGCGATTGCACTCTTTACTACGATGCGACTCGTCTACACGTCGGGTGACACGACGTCGCTGAACGCAGGCCTCAACAGAGCGCTCAATCTCGAACTCTTTCGCACCGATTCCGAAGGAAAGCCAAGGAGGCTGGGTGACGTTTTTCGACTTACCAAGAATACAACAGTAGGACTGCAGGGTAACAGTCGAAAACTGGGCCTTCTTGGTGATCCATCGATGCGAATCGGAATTCCGACTTCTGACATTCTTGTTGAGTCATTGAACTCGATTCCGCTTGAGACCACCACTGGCCAGCTGAAAGCGCTCGATCTGGTTCAGATCTCAGGTCGGATTCAATCGCCCGACGGTACCGTTAACACAGCATTTAATGGTACGGCGAACGTAACAGTTTTTGATGCCATTCGAAATGTCCCGTTACTTGAGCAGGTCCGAATGCCGACTCCGTACTACCAGATTCGGGAAGACCTCATATGGCGTGGCGAAGTTGAAGTGCAGTCCGGTCAGTTCACTGCACAGTTTGTGGTTCCGAAGGATATTTCTTATTCCAACGAACCAGGGAGGGTAACCGTATACGCGGCTTCCGCCGATATTGACGCACTGGGCTATTCCGAGAACTTTCTGGTCGGTGGTACATCAGACAACCCCCCGAACGATAATCTCGGCCCAGAAATAGAACTTTTCATGAACGACACGACGTTCGTCTCAGGAGGCCTCGTTTCTGCGTCTCCAGAGGTCATTGTTCGGCTTTTTGACCAAAGTGGAGTCAATACGGTGGGTGCGGGCGTCGGACACGAAATGTTACTTGTATTGGACGGTGACGAGAGCGCCGCTCAGGACATCTCTGGGGGGTTTGTATCCGATAAAAATTCGTATCAGCGAGGAGAAGCAAGATGGCCATTGGGCGCGATTTCGCCGGGTCCACACTCGCTGACAGTCCGTGCATGGGACGTATTAAACAATTCTTCTTCTGCAGAAGTGTCGTTTATCGTCTCAGATGATGAGGTATTACGCATTACTAATGTGTATAACTACCCGAACCCTATGAATCGCGAAACCCGGTTCATTTTTGATCATAATCAGCCCTCTGGAACCCCCGCGACGGTTCAGATTAGGATCTATACATTAAATGGTCGACCGATTCGGACGATTGATACAGAAGAAACGTTACCCGAAGGTGTTTTGACCGGTGGTTCTTTGCAGATTCCGTGGGATGGTCGAGATGAAGATTTCGATCGTTTGGCAACCGGGATCTACTTGTATAAGTTGCGCGTCGAAGTCGAACAACCTGACGGATCCGTCGAGGTTAGTGAACGAATAGAAAAATTGGCAATAATTAGATAGGTGAGTCTTATAGCTCGATCCGCTACAGCGAAACGATAACTATTAACGAGACAAGGTATACCCAGCGAATTACCTCGTTGGAGTCTCACGACTTATTTAACTTCTTCAAAATCGTCATGAAATTGTCAATACACGAGCGAAATCGAGTCATTATGAGACGCTCAAGTACTATTAGCCATTCGATCCACGCGATCGCCCTAGCGCTCGTTTTTACCATTTTTGCACCCGTCGCGAACACCGTCTTTGCCCAGGGCGGACCTGGGTCATCTGCCGTTGTTTTCTTGAAAATTGAACCGGATAGCCGGGCGGCTGGAATGGGAAATGCCGGAGTAGCTCTGGCCGACAACGCGAGCGCTATTTTTTGGAATCCAGCTGGACTGGCATTTCAAACAGGAACGGAAGCTGCGATCACGCACTCGGAGTGGCTCCCGGAATTTGATGCAGGCCTCTACTACGAGTATCTGGTTGCAAAACACCATCTCCCTGGTTGGGGAACCGTCGGTGCTCATCTTACCTATCTGAATTTGGGTAGACACGAGGGTCGCGATGAGCAGAACAATCCTACGGGGACTTTTAATTCTTACGACATGGCGTTGGGTCTTTCGTTCGGATTTAAAGTGACAGAACGGTTTGCTCTGGGAACGAGTTTGAGATTCATCTACTCCAATCTGGCACCGGGCCAGACCGTTGGATCCCAGAAAACGAAAGCCGGAGTTTCAACGGCGTTCGACCTTGCTGGAATGTACAAAATGAAACCATTCTCCATGGGCAATGCGCTGGGTTCCCTATCGCTCGGGTTCAATCTTGCGAACATGGGTCCGAAGATTCAATATTCTGACAATGCCCAGGCCGATCCGATTCCTACTAATTTCCGATTTGGTTGGGCTTTTAATGTTGATATCGATGAATACAATTCCTTGACGTGGGTAATGGACTTCAATAAGGATTTGATTCATGCAACGACCGACTCGCTGGGACGCAAGTACGATCCGTACTACCAGGCAATATTCTCGTCGTGGACGTCGTACGAAGTGCCCAACGGTCCGATCGGAGCCGAAGACACGACGTTTGATACGGTTTCCGTACTTGAGCAGCTCACCATAGGCACAGGAATCGAGTATTGGTACGATCAATTGTTGGCGCTCCGAGCTGGATATTTTTATGAGGATCCAAACAATGGAAACCGGCAGTTCCTGACCATGGGGGCTGGCGTCAGATACAATATCATTGGCGTCGATTTCTCCTATATCTATGCGCTCGAAGAGGACTCACCGCTGGCTGGTACCATGCGGTTCTCACTCCTGCTGAATTTTACCAGGTAGGAAGAGCGGAACATCTTTCGATCAGGTCCACTCCATCTTTTCTTGGACCATTAAGGGACACTCGATATGTCGGGCATTCTGTATGAGAGGTCTTCTGGTATGAAGAGGTTTCTCGTATGAAGGGATTGCGGGTCGGCAGCCAATTCCCTGTAAACGGACACTTCGCTTCCTGTATTATCGCCTCGCTAGCGCTCTGGTCGGCGCCCGTGTGGGCCCAGGTTTCCCTTGTAGGTATTCAGAACGGAGCGGCAACTGAAATTTCTCTTTTTCAGAATCCGGCCGACGCGCGATATGACGTCGTCGCCCTACGCGTTGAATTTCAACCGGATTCGACGGATTTCACGACGGGAGACGGGACGTTTGGTGGATCACTTTTCGAAGGGATCGATTCGCCAATTCTGGATCCGCTTCCACACGATTCCGACTATTTCGAAGCGCATCTTCAGTTTTTGGAGAACTATATCCGGCGTGTATCAGACGGGCGAACCACGATCCGTACGTATCTGATACCGGTCGTCGTACAGGTTTCGGGGAGAATGGGCGAATATGCTCCCACGGGGCTGGACGCTGGTTCGGACCCTCAACTCAGGAAGTTGGCCGGGCTAGTGGAAGAATCGTGGCGTTTGGCCGGTTCGCTTGATTCATTTGACCTTCCGGCCGGTCTGGATCCAGCGAGAACGGCATTCGTGATTTTTCATGCCGGCGTGGGCCGGGACGTCGAATTGACCGGGACTACATTGGACAAGACGCCCGAGGATCTGCCGTCGCTTTTCTTCAGCGCCGACACGATCGATCGCCTGCTCGGAGGTCTGAACGTATCGGTCGACGGTGTTCCTGTAATGAACACGATGATCATCCCCCGGACCGAGACACGAAAAGGATTTAATTTTATTCTAGATGAGCCATTTCTGGCAGAATTTTCGATCAATGGTATGCTGGCGGCCAATTTTCTCAGCTACCTGGGCGTTCCTGACTTATTTAACACAGAGACGGGCGAAAGCGGAATTGGACCGTTCGGTGTGATGGATGGTCTCGGCATTTTCGCGTACGGTGGACTTCTTCCACCAGAACCCACTGCGTGGACGAAGCTTTATTTGGGTTGGGCGGATCTGATTCTGCCCGATGGATCTTCAGTGCAGAGCATATCGCTGCGCCATTCGGGATCGGAGGAATCGAATGATGTTTTCCTGGCACCCATATCAGAAGGAGAGTATTTCCTGGTCGAAAACAGAAATCGGGATCCCGAAGGAGATGGAATCAACCTGCTCGTATGGCGAGACGGCGAGTTACACGATGTCCACTTCGACAACGCCGCCGAGGGATTCAACAGCCTGTCGCGAAGCGGTTATCCAGGCGGTGTGGTTGTCGATGCCGACAATTTCGATTTTGCACTTCCGGGTGGAAAAGATGATCTAGGGAATGCGCTTGTGGGCGGGGCGCTCGTCTGGCATGTGGACGAGAGAAGACTCAAGACCGGACTCCTTTCGAATAGAGTAAACGCAGATCCAGACCGCCGAGCCATCGACCTGGAGGAGGCCGATGGAGGCCAGGATCTCGGAGAGCCAAGTCTGGGCATATTTGGCCCTGCGTTCGAACAAGGATCTCCGTTTGATTTCTTCTACGCCGGCAATCCAACGGTCGTGGTTACACCTGCAGGATCCGAAATCCGCCTCTATCAGAACCGATTTGGTCCGGAAACGCATCCGAATAGCGACTCCAACGTCGGTGGAAGCAGCTTTATTGAACTCTCCGAGTTTTCGTTACCCGGTCCAGAAATGGAGCTGACCTATCGCCGGGTGAATGCAGCCGGTATCCTGCATCGGGACGACCTTTCTTTCTCCTTCGATGTCGCGATGGGCACTATCGCGCAGGGTAGTGTGCTAAAGTATGTGGGCGGAGATGGCGTGGATGCATTCGGGTTTTTTATCAGTGACGAGGGTAGCGCAGAACTCCAATGGGCTAAGTCGGGTCAGGTTGTAGGTTCACAATCCCGGTTGCTGCCCGCCGCGCCGGCGCTCACGAATTCGCGCGTGATCGCTTTAGGAACTGGTAATTTCTGGGAGCTTTCGCCGGACGGAAGCTTTCAGGTGACCGCCGGACTTCCATCAACCCTACAGATTACGGAAGTAACGACCCCAATCGTTTCGATGATAGACGACACGTATATGGTAGGAGCCGTCGATGCGACGGGTCCGTTTTTGCTTTCAGCGCAATTTGGCGCGATACAAATCGATCGATTTCAGGAGCGCTTCATTTCCCTGGCCGTTGTCGACGGACTGCGTCCGGTCTATGTGTTTCCCACGCACACCGAAATTCCGACGCTGTCAAAAAGTTGGACCTATGAAATGGTCCCCCAACAGGAGCCGCTTTTTGCCTCTTTTTCGAAAAATGAAAGCGGTCTTACCGGGGTCATTCCGGATCCGCAGAATTCGAGGCTGATCATTCTCCACCAGTTGGGGACGACGCTCGACGTGGCCGTGAACGCCTATGAAGAAATAGGTGTGTCAGGGACCTTGAATCGGTATCCAATTATCGTGGATCTTGACGACGACTCCCGACCGGATATTCTTGCAGTGGTTGGGGAAACGCTGATTGCATTCAACCAGGAAGGGGCTGTGGTGAACGGATTTCCAGTCAAAATGCGAGCCGGCACGAATGTGCAGCCGCTGGTCGTTCACTTTGAGGATGATAGTGCTCCGGTGATTCTTATTGCGTCTGTCGATGGACGAATAGACGCCTACGATCTGGGAAAGCGGAGCCGTCGCGTGCCGGGGTTTCCCCTGTCTGTCGGTAGCGAGCTGAATGTGACACTTCATATGGACGGCACTTCGCTCTTCGCCGTCTCTGGTACGGGCGCGGTAAGCCGGTGGGACTTTTCTCAAGTGGATAAAATCGTGTGGGGGGAATTGTTTAGTACTGGAAACAGGAGTTTTTTTGAGCTGCCGGAGAGGCTTCAAGTGGGAGGATTTGGAGATGGGGGTGAAAATTCCGAGCAGCGCCGAGAAACCTACAATTGGCCCAATCCGATTCGCGAAGGAGTCACCTGGATTCGATTCAGACCGGGTTCTGTCAGTGACGTCGAAATCACCATTGTAGATATGACCGGTCAACACGTCGAGACGCTTGAAATGAAGAATGCCCCGGCAGGCGTTTCCTCAGAGATTCCGTGGCGGCCGACGGTCGGGAGTGGTGTATACCTCGCGCGTGTCCAGTTGACGGATGGCTCAGGTCGGGTTAGAACACACCTGATCAAGATGGCGGTCATTCGATGAGGTATCTAAAGTTGCCATATCGACTCCGCAGGTTTCAGATGCATTTGTTTGGAGCCGTGATCTGGATTCTTTCTGCCCCAGCCCCGACTGCTGCTCAGGTTTCCCCGGCCTTTTACACTTACGTGAGAAGTGATTTGGATTGGTACACGATCGAAACGGAACACTTCCTGATTCACTTCCATGTCGACGAAACGGGGTCGGGTAGCAGCCGAACGGCGCGAGTCGTTTCGAAAATCGTGGAGGATATCTACGCTCCAATCACATCGCTTTATGATTATGAGCCGGATACGAAAGTTTCTTTTGTAATTAAAGACTTTGAAGACTACTCCAACGGAGCTGCCTACTTTTTCGACAACGTCATCGAAATTTGGACACCAGCCCTGAATACTGCGTTCCGGGGGAGTCACCATTGGCTCAGAAACGTGATCACTCACGAATTTACCCACATGGTGCAGGTGCAAAAATCGATGAAAGGATCGCGTCGGGTACCGTTTTACTATTTACAGATCTTGAATTACGAAGATGTGCGAAGACCGGACGTTCTGTATGGTTTTCCGAACGTGATTGCGACGTATCCCATTCCCATCCTGAACAACCCGGCCTGGCTCGCAGAGGGTACGGCCCAGTATCAGCGGCAGTGGATGAACTACGATCATTGGGACACGCACCGGGATATGCTGCTGAGAACTCGCGTTCTGGCCGGTGAAGAGCTGTCGCTTGCCGACATGGGCGGTTTTTATTCGCACACGAGCCTCATGCGCGAAGGAGTGTACAATCAGGGCTTTGCCTTCACGACCTATCTCGCAAATCGATTCGGTGAGGCCGGGCTGAAGTCGGTGACGGAGGAACTCGGAGCATGGAGCAACTGGAACTTCGAATCGGCAGCGAAGGACGCATTCGGCGTCACAGGGGACCAGCTTTACGAAGAGTGGATTACGTCCCTGAGAGAAGAGTACTCGGAGCGCACTGCGGAAATCAGAGCTAACGAATCATCCGGGGTTACCCTGGTCGAGAAGGGTTTTAATAATTTTTACCCCCGATTTTCTCCAGACGGGGAGAAGATTGCTTACCTGTCAAATGAGGGGGAGGACTACAGCCGAACTCGAATACACGTGCTAAACCTTAGGGCCGGAAGTGAAACTGTTGTTGAGCTTCCGGGCGTGGGCCAGCGTTTCGTTACTGGATTTACCTGTTCCTTCGGACATGCGTTGACGAAATCCGTGTCCGGTGCGATCGACTGGCACCCAGATGGAAACTCGATTGTATACGCTCGAATCCGAGACACCAAGTATGGGCATCTCTATTCCGATCTTTATTCGATCGACATTGCGACCGAAACCGAGACGCGCCTGACTACAGAGCTCCGCGCACGGTCACCTTCCTACAGTCCGGATGGTTCGATGATTGCCTTCGTGGGCGAAAGTGACGGCTCGGCAAACCTCTATTTGCTGGATGCGAAGTCGAAGGATGTAACATCCGTGACCCAGTATCAAGACGGCACGCAGGTCAGCGAGCCCGTCTGGCACCCGGGAGGCGATTGGATCTATTTCGGCGTGTCAAGAGATTCGAACAGGGATATCGTTCGGATCCGTCCAACGGGTAAGGAAATGGAGCCCGTTGTAGCCGATCGGGCGGTGGATGAACGCTCGCCGGCGTTTAGTGATGACGGGGTACTCTATTATTCTTCGGACCGGACTGGTATCTACAATCTGTACCGCAGTTCTGATACCGATCAGCTCGATCGCCACACCGAGCAACTGACGAATGAACTGGGCGGCGCCTTCTCACCGAATCTTTCGAGTTCCGGGCAATTGACCTACGCTCGATACACTGCGGCCGGCTATCAGGTCGCACTTCTCGCCGATCCAAAAGACCTGCCGACGTTCTCAAGTGGAATCCCGTATTCTGCGCCCGAGATGGTAATGAAGGCCGAAACAAGCCCACCAGAGGGTCTTCATGTTCCGAACGTTGACGTTGATGCCGACATCCACGCATTCAGCGCTGAGGCGTTTGAGCAAGAGGCCGAGCTGCGACCTTACGACGAAGTGTTCACGTCATTCAGTTTTTTACCCGTCCTTCGTCTCGATCAATATGTATCTCGCCAGCGAAGTCGTACAGAAGTGCGCCTGAAAGATCGATCTCACTCGGAAACCCTCTGGCGGAACCTGAAACTGGGTATGTACACGGCTTCTAGAGAAATTCTGGGCGGATTGAGCATGTTTGGAGGCCTACTGATCGGGCCCGGGTCGACCTCGCCTGATTCGTTCTCCGATTTCATTAGTCCCGGAAACATCCTGGATCTTGAGCGAGACCTGTTTCTGCAGTTTGACTACAACAAAGGGATCGGACTCGTCAAATCGCGATGGTCGCCCCAGATTTCCCTTGAGCTATTCAATATTCGGCGCAACGTCGAAAAGGGATTGGCGATTGACGAGTTTCCATGTACCGCCTGTTATCCCGATACGACTCTTGCCGATCTGTCCTACAACCTGTGGGAGGTCAATCTTTCGGCTAGAAGTAAAATCAACCGCTCACTGCTCGTTGAAGCGGGTTATCGCTACAGCCCCTATCAAGTGACTACCGAGCGTTTCTTCTCCAAAGAGCTGCAAGGGGCCGTTCCGGAATCATCCTCGAAGTATTTTATAGGCCACGGACCTCGACTGAAGGCGTATTTCGAATCTTTTCATTCGTATCGAGATGCCGACGTTGTTCCCCATGGACTGCGAGTGGAGGCAGGATTTGAATTGGAACAGGGCAAGCTGCTTGAGCGATTCACGATAGAAAATGGATTCCTGAAACCCGTCTACAAGAAGTCTCAAATTTATAGATATACGATCGATGGTCGACTCGGATATCGTTTAAGCGATTCTGGGCGAAGTAGCGGTGCGCATGGATTCGGACTCAGAATTAAGCACAGCTCGATTCTTGGAAACCCTGTAGATGATTTTTATGACGACTATGTAGGAGGACTCGCTGGAGCCCGAGGGTATCCGTTCTACGCGCTCGGTGGCAACGAAACGCTCTGGACGCAGCTATCGTTTACGTTTCCCATCGCGTCCCGGATCAAGAAACAGATTCTGTTTACGTACATAGACAAGATCTATGCTAGAGTTTACGGAGACGCGGCTCTCGCATGGACGGTCAAATGGCCAGGTCTCGAGAATGCACGAAAAGACATTGGCGCTGAAATTCGGCTCAGTTTGGGTTCGTATTATTTGCTTCCAACCGCCGTATTCGTGAGCGCGACGTACGGACTCGATACGTTCGAAATCGACCTGGATGAGGGCTTTGTGACGCCGAGCGGATCTAAATCGGTGGAGTACGGAAACGAACTTCTATGGCACGTTGGAGTCATGTTCGGATTCGATCTATTTTGAATCACTCATCTTAACAAAAACAGTTTCTAGAGACGTTATGGGCACAGGATTGGTCATAGGAATGTCGGTTGCGATGATTCTCATCGGCAGCCTGTTTCTCTATTTGTTACTGAAAGGGAAAAAGGCGGGCCAGCCCAGAGATCAACTGGAAATAATTGGAGCTGGACTTTCTGGTCTTTTGGTTATTTCGGCGATCGCGCTGATGATCATGGCCACGAAATCCTCGGATTCTCGGTCAGCGGCGCTGGATGAAAGACCGCCCGTCATAGAGGATATCACGCTCGAAGTACCGGCCTCTAATTTCTCATTTACGGGTCTTCATGACGACAAGGAGTATGATCTTTCGGAATTCAAGGGGGATGTCGTTCTGATTAATTTTTGGGCGACCTGGTGTGTGCCATGTCTGACTGAAATCCCGGATCTGAATCGACTCCAGGAGAAATACAGAGACCAAGGGCTCGTTATTGTGTCCATCTCAGACGAAGACAAAGATCTGTTGCTTGCGTTCGAAAAACAGCTGCCCATGGTCACATCCAAGATGCGATTTCCTGAGCTGATTGACCTACCGTCTCCATTTACCGGGGCCCTCGAAATTCGCCCGTCGAGTTTCATTATCGACCGAGATGGAATGGTTCGTCGCTATCTGCTTGGTGCACGTTCATATGACTTTTTCGAACGTGCAATTAGGCCGTTCTTGTAGACGTAAGGCTTTCCGGTCAAATCTATTGAAACAGATCATACAAGGCGGTTCTGTTCTGTCAGTCAAGGTCACCGTTTTTGTTGCAGTTGTCCTGATCCTGTCGGTCGGTAGGTCGACAATTGCCGCTCCGACCTGCGACGTGAATCCTCGTGAGTGTCTTCAAGGACCAACACGTGCATCCATCCGAGCCTCTCTTCTTCATGGCGCAGCAGGCTCATCTGAATCGTATCTGATAAGAAATGGAAGTTTTGGGAGCCGGAGTATTCCACTAGCTTTTGGGATGTCTGCGATATTACCGGGAGCAGGGCAGGCATACAACGGTCATTGGACGAAGGCCGTGATCGCTTTCGCCCTCGAAGCCACGGCGATAGCGATTTGGACCACGTCCAGATCAAATGGCTTGGACGCAGAGGATGATTTCAGAGCATTTGCACATCAGGACTGGGCGCCGGACAAATATGCGGAGTGGATCAACGATTACACAGATTTCCTGGAGGCCGAACATGGCGCAAATGTTTTGGCGCCGTCGATTGCGATCGTTTCGGGAGTTGACTTTCAGAACCCGAACTCCTGGACCAGCGAAGAGCGTTCCGCTGTCTTGCAGATGTTTGGTCAGATCCAAACCGTAGAACGGGAGCTGTTCCATCCTGAAACGGGTGCCTCGTTTTCGCATCAAATCCCCAATTTCGGCGAACAGCAGTACTATGAACTGATTGGAAAATATTTTCAGTTCGCGCCCGGATGGAACGATTACCCGGAGTGGATTGATGAAGACGGAAACTTTACGGCGGCCATCGATCCCGAGAAATCAGGTCCGAACAATTCCAAACCGAACGTTTCGTCGAATTTTTTCGACTACGCTTCAGATCATGCAGATGCACAGGATCTTTTGAGACGAGCGTCTCACGTGTCCCTTATTGTGGTTGCCAATCACGTGATAGCTGCCATCGACGCGGCCGTAAGCGCGAAACTCCACAACGACCGAATTTCAACCAGCATGGGCTTCTCTTATTCGCCCGATGGCGATCCGGTACCCACGGCATACATTCGATATCGGCTTTAGTGGAGTTTCATGACGCTCTATACGTTGTGGACACTCGTTGCTCCCTAAGAGTGGTTCCGATAACTTGACATGTTACCGCCGCAAGGCGTTCTTAGGGTGCGCTGTCGATTCCTGAGACCTCCAGGCACCGTAGCACAGTGCCACCCGCAATCAATCATCACTCTACGCATCCCATGTCCTGGCATAAAAAGCTTCACTGGCAGATCATGATTGGCCTGGTTTTGGGCCTTATTTACGGCATTATTGCAGCCGCGGCAGGTTGGGGCGATTTCACATCAGACTGGATATCGCCTTTCGGCCAGATCTTCCTGAATCTCCTCAAATTGATTGCAGTGCCCCTGATTTTGGCTTCTCTAATTACCGGCGTGGCCTCTCTGTCTGATATGAGGAAGCTGTCCCGAATCGGAGGCAAGACGATCGGTATTTATATCGGGACCACACTCATAGCGCTGGTCATCGGTTTGGTACTGGTGAATGTGCTTCAACCAGGAGCGTCCGTGCCGCCGGAAATGAGAGAGAAACTGGAGGCGACCTATCAGGACGACGTGGAGACACGAACCCTGTCGGCGGAAGACATTGCGGACAAGAGTCCGCTGCAGCCCCTCGTCGATATGGTGCCCGACAACATATTCTTGGCGACGACGAGCAATCGAGACATGTTGAAGGTGGTCTTTTTTGCCATCTTCGCGGGAATTGCGCTCCTGATGATTCCGGGAGGGAAGGGACAACCGCTGCTTGACTTTTTCTCCTCCGTCAATGACATGGTGATCAAGATGGTTGAGATCATCATGTACATGGCTCCTGTCGGGGTCTTTGCGCTTCTGGCCGATGTGATTACGTCCGTTGCAGGCGACGATTTGAGCTCGATTCTGGAGTTGATTTCTGCGCTGGGATATTACAGTATCACGGTGCTGTTCGGGCTCATTCTGCATATGGGTATCACGTACACGGGGCTCATCAAATTTTTGACTCCACTCAAGGTGCGAGATTTTTATCGCGCGCTCTTGCCCGTTCAGCTCGTGGCGTTTTCGACCTCTTCGAGTGGTGCCACCTTGCCGGTAACGATGGAGATATGCGAGAGAGAGATCGGCGTTTCGGAAGAAGTCTCATCCTTCGTGCTGCCGCTCGGGGCGACCATCAATATGGATGGGACCGCTCTCTATCAGGCAATCGCGGCCGTGTTCATCGCGCAGACGATCGGGATGGATCTCGGACTGGGCGCGCAGCTCACGATTGTCTTCACAGCGCTCCTGGCATCCATCGGGACGGCGGCGGTTCCTGGAGCAGGGATCGTGATGCTCATCATTATCCTTGAAGCGGTGGGTGTACCGGCAGCGGGAATCGGACTCATCCTGGGTGTCGATCGGATACTCGACATGTGCCGAACCGTTACAAACGTAACCGGTGATGCAGCAGTTGCCACAATCATCGCGGCTAGCGAAGGCGAGCTGAGGCTGAAAACAGCTCCAGAGGTGGTCTCGATCTGATGTTTGAATTCAGGAATTGAGCGATTTATAGATAATCCGTATCCATTGACGCAGGCGCCCAGAGTGAAATGATCGGAACAACCATTGCGCAGTACGAAATCCTCGACCAGCTTGGAATGGGCGGGATGGGAATCGTATACAAGGCCAAAGACACGAATCTCGGGCGCATCGTTGCCCTCAAGTTTCTGCCGCAGAATACGCTGGTCAGTGACGACGACAAGGCCCGGTTTCGGAGAGAGGCCCAGGCGGCTGCATCGCTCAATCACCCGAACATTTGTACGATACACGACCTTGGCGAAACGGAGGAGCATCACCGATTTGGTCATCCGATGGGAAGACGATTTATTATCAGAATCTGAACGACGAAATTTTTGGCGTTGATGTGACGTTCGATCCGAATCCTGTTTTTGATATCCCAATCAGTCGGTATAAAGGTGATGCTTTTGCGCCAGCTTCGATGTTTAATGCGGACTGGGGCTCCTTTGACGTTGATCATGCGAACTCGCGATTCATCATGATGGCAAGGGAGGATGCGGAAGGCGAATCCGAGAGCGCCAAAATTCGATTCGTCGTGAACTGGTTTGAAGAGTTGAAAGCGAAAATCCCGCCGCTGGAATAGTCCCGTGAACGGGTTCTCAAGATTTATTCTTGTGCTCCTGATTCGCGAATTGAGACGACTGAAGGCTTAATTCTCAATTTGAAAACCGTCCTGTACGTGCGTTTCTTAGCTTTTTGCGCTTCCTATCGTGTGAAATTGCAGTTTGGCATCATATTCGAGTAAGCACGTGACAGTTCATTGCCTTGTTGTCACGTATTTGGGTTTCGTAACTCGTTGAATCAGAACGCTGATTCGCCCCTCGAGAAGCTTGATCAACCCTCAATGCCGCCTTCTGGCTACGGAAACGGCTCCCCCGCCGGAAAACCCGCCCTCGCGGGTTTTTGAATTCCACATGCTTCGCGCTCCCCTCTCGCGTGAATTGATTAGGCGGCGACTGTCTCTGACAAATCCCCCTCGCGTTCGCTTCCAACCCTCAAGGAAGCCAGCGTTTGTCAGGACTTGAAATCGAATCGCAAGCGTATCGTTTGCTCTCGGTATCAAAACACACACCTTCCGGAGCTTCTCCTATTCCAGGTAGCACCATACCCCCTGATATGAATTCGTGAATTCTCTCCTCGCGGTATAGACCCTCATTCTTATACACGCGGCTGCGGCAAAAGCAGCTCTCGAATTCGTTTCACACCTGGAATAGGAGCTGTTCCGTTTCTGGATTGAAATGTGGCAGTCAAGCCGATCAGTTCACACCCTGCTTCTAGACCAAAGCCCCAAGCAAAAAGGCCTCGCCGCCATGAAGCGACGAGGCTTTAAGAACAGCGAAGCTGCGCGCTTGGGAGGATTCGAACCCCCGGCCTCTAGAACCGGAATCTAGCGCTCTATCCAACTGAGCTACAAGCGCCAACGGCGCGCAATATACCCAATGGTGACACGCGTCGCCAGAGCAGGAGAGTCCTACTCAGACGCGATAAGAACGAGTCGGACAATAATCCCCCGACCCATTGAAATACGAAAAGAAAATTGATAACAGATTTTGCTCGTGTGAGGCGATTGCCCAGCACGATGATCTGTTTTATAAAAATACCGCATGACCGACGCCGCCCTCATCAAGACCTTTAAAGCTGATCCTGCCGCAGGATATTCTGCGCTGCTGGATCGCTACACCCCGGTCATTCTTCGAATGATTCGTCGCTTCCTCGGCGATCCCGACGAGGTCATGGAGACCTATACGTCCATTTGCGAACGTCTTCGTCAAAATAATTTCCAGGCTCTCCGGCGTTTTCGAATCAACAGTGACTTGACTCCCTGGTTGAGTGTCGTCGTGGCCAACGCTTGCCGTGACCGGTTTCGAAGAAATCGGATGGTTTCCGTTCCGAAGTCGGTCATCAACCGCCTCAACAAGCAGGAAAAACTGATCTTCAAATACTACTATCAGGATCGAGTTCAACAGTCAGAAATCCCGGAGACGATCGAGGGTCGCCACGACATTCCATGCTCCTCCATTGATGTCGCAAGGGCCATCGAGCGTATTGATCAGATGCTGTCCGTCAACAAAAGGTGGCATCTTCTCGCGGCTCTGGGTGCAAACAGACCTGTTCTTTCCCTGGACGATTCGTCTGAATCGGGCGGTACAATTCTTGACCAACTCATAGCAGATTCCGACGATCCAAGCCCCAACGCTCCAGAACGAATTACCCTTCTGAACCAGGCCATAGAGAATCTCGACCCTGAGGATCAGCTTCTCGTGTTGCTCCGCTTCGAACATGAAATGCGGGCACACGATATTGCTAAGGTGATGCAGTTCGAGAACCACCGCTACGTGTATACGCGGTTGAGAACGATAGTAAATCGTCTTCGACGCGAGGTCGTCACGGCAGAATCCGCGTAACGGAGTTCGAATTTGCATGCATCAACCCGTGCCCATCGCAACTTTTACTCAGTCTGAGAATCGATTAAAGGGCAACTCTTCGCGCGACAAGTCGTAGTTTCCGCCTCATTTCTTCCCGTAGATGATTTAAACTTTGAGTCAATCCGATCACACTTCGGACCTTCCAAACACTCCCCCGTCCGAGGTTTTTCTGTCGGACAACTGGTCTCGTGGTCGCCCAATTCCTCTCGCCGGCCGTCTGGAAAAAAGTGGATTTCCACCCTGGTTAACCGTTTTTGCCGGACTCATTCTAGCGTTTGTACTCTTTCAGGGGATCAGCCTCGTGGTCACGTTCGCATTGCTCATCATGAAGGACGTCTCCCTCACAGATCTCACCACTCAACTAGATGTAGTACTTGAGGAAAACGCCCGTGAATTGATGGTTGCCAACACGATTGGTCAGGTGTTCGGCCTCCTTATTCCTGCGATTCTGTTCGCGCGTCTGCATAGTAGAAATCATTCTGATTTCCTGCGTCTTCGCTCAACTGACGTCAGGATTGTTGTTCTCTCGGTGATCGGGTTGCTCGCTCTCGT
>SMXL01000122.1 GCA_004356385.1 Bacteroidota bacterium | reverse complement strand
TGAACATGTGGCCCATGTTTCAGAGAAATGCGCGACATACAGGACGGTTGGGGATCGACGCGCGAGACTGACGTCTAGAATATTACTGGTCGGCAGTGAACGGAATTCGTTCGGATCGACGGAGAAGCTGTCCGTCTTCACTGAAGGCGGCAATCCAGAGTTCGAGAATCTCACCTGATCGCGGCACTTCGCTGTCACTTGCGCTAAAGAGGCTTGGAACGGACGTAGAAGAAGTCTCTATCCTTGAGACCATCTTTTCTTTCGAGGGATCCATGACCACAACGACATACGACACTGCGCCCACAACGCTGGACCAAGAAATACTGAAGTGATCGGCCCCGATAACCGGTTGCCATTCAATTCCGACGCTCGGTACGGACGATGATCTGTTCGAAGTATAACCATTCAGTAAGCTCAGCAGATATATCCCAACGAAGACGATCGCGAGGGTCGCAACGGTATACCAACTCGCTCGACTTGTCGGAATGAATTGAGGAGATTTCGTCCGACGTTGCATGCGTCTCGTTTCTCGAACGTCGCTAGTACCGTACTCGCGACCGGTATTCGCCGAATTCAACGCTTCTCTTGCCATTCCAAGCAACTCCATGTTGGATTCGTCCTTGGCCAGGTAAGACGCAATTTCGCTCATAAGGCGAGGTGGAAGATCACCCGCCAGATACCCGGCTAGTATGTTCTCGTCTGTCTTTCCTAGGTGCTTACGCATCTAATCGCTTCTGGTACATCGGATTGTCCATTTTCACTCTCTGATTCATAACGCAAAAAAGCTCCCGAATTGCGGCCTTCACGTCCTTGTATCAAGTCCGAGTGTCGTAATAAGGAGTTTTTGCTGATTGATTTGGTGACAACTCAGTTGAAAGCGAAGGTTCATTGGCGCATATTGGCAGTCCCACAAGAAATCAGGTTGATGGATCAAGATCTTCGCTCGATACAGCAGGCACGAACGCTGCTTCACGCCTCCACCGAAGCTCAAAAAGAATTCAAAGAGTTCTCTCAGGAAGCCGTGGATCATATTGTCTCTGAGATGGCCTCCGCCGGCGAAAAGAATGCGGAACGGCTTGCACAAATGGCCCATGATGAGACGGGATTCGGACGAATTGATAGCAAGACGCTAAAAAACGTGTTTGCGACCCGAACACTTGTCGATCGAATGCAGGGTATGAAAACGTGTGGAATCATTCGAAAACTGGAACACGATACCATCTGGGAGATTGCGACTCCCATGGGAGTGATTGCTGCATTGGTACCTTCGACAAATCCCACATCAACCGCGATGTACAAGGCCATCATTTCGGCTAAATCACGATGCGGGATGGTTCTGAGTCCTCATCCGAGGGCCGCGAAGTGTACGGCCGAGGCGCTGCGTGTCGTAGCCGAAGCCGCCTATCAGGCGGGGGCTCCGGAAGGGCTCTTTGGATGCCTGACCGAGGTAACCCTTGACGGAACGAACGCGTTGCTTGAAGATCCGAGGACCGATCTGATCCTCGCGACGGGTGGTTCAGCAATGGTGCGAGCCGCCTATTCAAAGGGAAAACCGGCCTATGGTGTTGGGTCTGGAAACGTCCCGGCATATGTCGATCGTTCAGCGGATCTGGAGAAGGCCAGCAAAGATCTTATTTATGGTGCTTCATTTGATTACGGCACGTTGTGTTCATCGGAGCGGAGTATCGTGGCCGACCTCCCCATCCGAAAAAAGCTTCTCGAATATTTACAGCGAGCCGGGGGCTACCTGGTCAGCGACCCAGAAAAGACCAAACTAAGAGAATATATATGGAAAAACGGTCGGTTGAATATCGACCAGGTCGGCAAGAGTCCGGCAATAATCGCAGAGGGTGCGGGGTTTTCAGTCCCCCCGGATACAGGTGCCCTTATCGCAGAAGTGGAAACCGTTGGCCCGGACGAACCGCTCTCGGCCGAGACCCTCTCGCCGATTCTCTCCTTCTTTACTGCAGACGGTTGGGAGGCGGGATGCGAGCGATGTAAAGAGATTCTGGAGTTCGGAGGCATCGGACACACGCTTGGATTGCACTGTTCGAACGATCGCGTGATCGAAGCTTTCGCCCTAGAGAAACCGGCCATGCGAATTGTCGTGAACACAGTGTGTGCTCTAGGTTCAGTCGGGTATACGAATCGTCTCTTCCCGGCGATGACACTCGGACCCGGAACCATAGGCGGATCCATCACAAGCGACAACATCTCCCCGCTCCATTTGATTAATATCAAGCGCCTGGCTTTTGAGACCAATCCCATCCATCCTGGGAAGTCAATTAAACCCATCCTCGCAACAGATTCCGCGGGCAAACAAGACACTACATTTTCCGCCCGTGCGACTCAAAAACCATGGATGGACGAAATTGAAGCGCGCTTGAGGGCTCGAGCCGGAAACCCCCCATCGGAGCGACAAAAAAAGACCAATCAAGAAAGATTCGCCGCCTTGGCAGAAAATCAGCATACAAGTCGACGGACCATTCCCCGCGATTCCGCCGATACTCTTCAACCCGCCACGGCAATCGAATCTGGCCTCTCTGAAGCCGATATCAATGCCCTGATAGAGAAGTTTCGACGATAATATCGGTAAGAATTCGCCGCTTTAGGGGCCTATTGCCTCAATACGTGACTCGCCGTCACGATAGTTCGGTTCGATTGGCAACGAATGCCTGGGAACGGTATCTTCTCGGCCCTTAATTAGAGCGTTTGGGGCCAGACGTGAACGAACTGGATCAACGGTTCCTACCGCTTCGCCACCTTAATATTTATGGCCGATACAAGTAATTTTCGGAATGGCTTTTCCATGATCTGGCATGGTGACGTGTGGTCGATCGTCGAATTCCAGCACGTAAAACCGGGCAAGGGTGGTGCATTCGTTCGGAGTAAACTCAGGAACGTCCGGACAGGGCGGATTGTGGACAACACTTTCAGAGCGGGCGAGAAAGTCGAAGAGGCACGGGTTGAACGACGCACGTACCAGTATTTATATGAAGATGACCTCGGCCTCCATTTCATGAATTCGGAAACGTATGAGCAGATTTCGCTGCCCGCTGATTCGGTTCAAGGAAAGGAATACATAAAGGAAGGTGGAAGCATAGAGATCATATTTCACGCCGAAACTGAAAAACCGCTTTCGATTGAGATCCCACTGAGCGTTGAACTCGTTGTGGCAAAAACAGACCCAGGATTGAAGGGAGATACAGCCACGGGTGCTACCAAGCCAGCCACTCTCGAAAGTGGAGCCGTCGTCAACGTACCGTTATTCATTAACGAGGGGGATACCGTTCGCGTAAATACCGAGAAGGGAGAGTACATTACGCGCGTCAATGCGTAATCTTGCTTTTCTAACCCACACACGGAGCTGCAAATGGATCTAGAACAGTTGCGCGAAATCATTCAACTCGTTGAAGAAACGGGTATCTCAGAGGTTGAGATCGAGCAGGACGGATTGCGAATTGTAGTCCGCGCTCATCAAAGCGGAGTAGCACATCAGATCCTTACGACCGTTCCACAGGTTTCTTCGTCCGCACCGGACGCCGATCCGTCAGACCAGCCCGAAATCCCTCCTTCAAAAGGCGTCGAGGTCCGAGCTCCGATTGTGGGGACATTTTATCGCTCCTCGTCTCCGGATTCCGCGCCCTTCGTGGAAGTGGGCGACCACGTGAATTCAGGCGATGTGTTGTGCATCATTGAGGCGATGAAATTGATGAACGAAATTGAAGCCGAAATATCCGGATTGGTGACGGAGGTTCTCGTCGAGAACGCCAATCCAATTGAATTCGATCAACCCCTGTTTATCATCGAACCCAGCTAGCCGGGATATTTGCGAATGAAGCATCTATTCAGATCCGCCATTCGAGAGTCGGGATTCTTGTGATCAAAAAAGTTCTCATCGCCAATAGGGGAGAAATTGCTCTCCGCATTATCCGAACCTGTCACGAGATGGGTCTTAAGACCGTGGCGGTCTTCTCGACGGCCGACCGAGATTCTCTTCACGTTCGTTTCGCTGACGAGGCCGTATGTATCGGACTCCCGCCCAGTCGAGAAAGTTACCTTAGACCGGACCGAATTATCTCCGCGGCCGAGGTTACGGGAGCAGAGGCTATCCACCCTGGATATGGTTTTTTGGCTGAAAACGCTGATTTCAGTGCGATTTGTGAAGACCACAATATCAAATTTATCGGACCTCCACCAAATACGATCCGCATGATGGGCGATAAGAATTTCGCCAAAAACACGATGCGAAATGCCGGTGTACCTGTTGTGCCGGGCTCCGATGATGTGGTAAAATCCATTCCCCTGGGGAAACGAATCGCCGAAGAGATTGGCTACCCCGTTATGATCAAAGCCAGCGCTGGTGGTGGTGGTCGCGGAATGCGGGTGTCGAAGTCGCCCGACGACTTCGAGAGTCAATATTCAGTGGCCAAGGCCGAGGCGGAATCGTCTTTTGGAAATGGGGACATGTACATAGAAAAATTCATTACGGGTCCTCGTCATATTGAAATTCAGGTACTCGGAGATGGCAAAGGCAATGTGATTCATTTCGGAGAACGCGAGTGTTCGATTCAGCGACGCCACCAGAAACTGATCGAGGAATCACCTTCGCCGGTAGTCGATGCGAAGCTTCGAGCGAAGATGGGAGAGGCGGCCATCGCTGGGGCGACAGCCGTAAACTATGAGGGTGTGGGCACCGTCGAATTTCTGCTGGACGATACGGGCAGTTTTTATTTCATGGAGATGAATACCCGCATTCAGGTTGAGCATCCGGTTACGGAAGAAGTGACCGACTGTGATCTCGTCGAATTTCAGATCCGGGTGGCCATGGGTGAGAATGTCAAACAGCGAGAAATCAGTCTGGAAGGGCACGCCATTGAGTGCCGGATCAATGCTGAAGACCCGTTCAACGATTTCGCTCCTTGCCCTGGTACCGTAACCACCTTTCACCCGTCTGGAGGACACGGTGTTCGCGTGGACACGCATGTCTACGCCGGGTATATGATCCCTCCGTATTATGACTCGATGATTGCAAAACTAATTGTACGTGGGCGGACCAGAGATTTGGCCATTCGAAAAATGCAGCGTGCACTGGACGAGTTTGTAATCGAAGGCGTACGCACGACCATTCCGTTCCACCTGCAATTGCTCAGGGACAAGCGGTTTCAAGCGGGTGATTTTGATACAACATTCCTGGAGTCATTCAAATTGAAACCGGAAGACGAATAAACGATTCCTCGTCGAATTAAAGGTTTGTCTAAGTATTTTAT
>SMXL01000121.1 GCA_004356385.1 Bacteroidota bacterium | reverse complement strand
GAGAGCGGAGAAACCACAGTGATTACAAAAGTAATATTGGAGACGGCTCTGCTCACGAATGAAGAAAAAGTAATCGCGTCGGTGCTATCGTTGAACGCGCAGGCGGATTTCGTAAAAACCTCTACAGGGTTTGCGAGTGGTGGAGCTACGACTGAGGATATATCTCTGATGAGAAGAGTGGTCGGCCCGGACATGGGGATTAAAGCATCCGGAGGAGTTCGAACGAAGGAGGACGCAGAGACCATGATCGCCCACGGGGCGACCCGGATAGGTGCGAGTGCATCAGTGGCCATTCTGAAAGGGTCGAGTTAGGAGGGGTTCATGATCGGAAAGAATCGGCATATGACACGCCTGCCTATTGTAGCAATATTTCTCTTGGCCTCCTGCTCTGGAAGTAGGAGCTCGACGGGCGATAACGATGGCACGACGGACGGAGGATTGCTGAACCTGTCGGACCATGAAGTCTTCGACGCTTCACCATTTCAGGACGAGGCCGCACCTGTCGATGTACGCGTGGTGCATGACGTGCCGGAAGAATTGATGCAAAACCGCGCAGACGCGGGAATCGTGCAGATCGTACCGGGCTACAGGGTCCAGGTTTATTCGTCTCTCGAACGCGACGAAGCGGTGCAGGCTGAGGAAGATCTGAACACGTGGTGGAGTCAGATTTCCGGGGAGGAAAAGGAAGAGAATCAGTTACCGAGTGAACTGGCGATCTACAACGAGTTTAAGCTCCCGCTTTATAGAGTTCGCGCCGGCGATTTCACCCAGCGCGACGATGCAGAGCGGTTGATGACGTTTATGGCCGGGAAATTCAGAACCGCATTTGTGGTTCCGGATCGTGTCACGATTCGGCGATAAGACTTACACACAGAAAAACCTGAGGCTATAAGATTTCCGCGCCAAGAAACTTGGAGCGCTTTATATCAGGTTTGCCGTGATACCCAGGAATATTCCGAGCACGCAAAACCCGAAAACAATCAGGAGGGTCTGTAAAGAGGCGCGTAGGTCCGAGGCAGTTTGTATTTGATGCTGAACTTTCATGATCTTCCCTGAAGCAGTCTATCCGAAAGGCTTTGTTCTTGATTGAACAAGCTGAATTTAGGACTACTACGGGAGGATTTTCACTTCGTTACGAATCACCCAAAAAGATTTGGGATTCTACGACCGTTTTGAGGGCTCTGTTCATGGCGTCGAAGCCAGCACGGGTCTTAGGCTCCAGACTTTTCCAAAGGAGTGGAACGAGTACTCCACTGAACTTTTCACCGTGAAGGAACCTGGATTTTCCGTTGGCGCTTTTTTCGATGCAAAAATAATGTGCTCCATCAAAGAGCCCGGGAACCAGCAGCTTTCCTTTCCACCTCAGCTCCTGGTTTTCATTCCATCGTAAGATCATAGGGCGGAAGGTCATCGCTGATCCGCCCGGTGGATGCAAAAGAACGTCGAGGCGGCCCCCTTCAATCCGCGCTCCTTGGATGTTCACAATAAATGGATTCCATGCCGGATACGTCTCAAATTGAGTGAGTACGCTCCAGACAGCTTCCGGTGGCGCATCGATCAGGATCTCTGTTTGAATCGTTCTCATCACGTAATCGCGTCGTGAGGATTGACCAGGTGTCGTGCGCTGAAGGCGGCCCCGATAATTCCCGCTTCGTTCTCGAGAGTCTCCGCGCACAATTTCGCTCGAGTCCGCAAAAGGTGTAGATACAGATCGGTATTTTCAGGCCGACTGGCTCCACCCCCGATAATAATCCAGTCGAGCGTCATCAAATATTCCACCCGGTCGAGGTACTCCTGAAATCGCACGGCCCATTCGGGCCAGGTCAGGCCGTATTGCACGCGCGCGCGGGCCGACGCATAGTTCTCGGCGTTTTCTCCGTGGAGCTTGAGATGTCCCAGTTCCATATTGGGTACGAGGACGCCGTTGACGAATAGTGCCGATCCGATGCCAGTGCCGATGGTGAGGAAAAGAACTACTCCATCGCAATTTACCCCTGCCCCGAACTTGAGCGAGGCAATGCCGGCTGCGTCTGCGTCATTGAGAACCTTGACCGGCCGCCCGGTTCGTTCCGCGAGCAGATCGTCAAATTTACAATCGATCCACTCCTCATGAATATTCGTCGCCGTGTAAACCAGCCCATTTTCAACACGAGCCGGGACCGTGCACCCAAAGGGTCCTTCACAGTCAAATTCATCGACAATAGTCGCTACGATGTCCGCAACCGCATCAGGTGTCGCCGGATCGGGAGTTGGGATTCTGAAGCGCTCGGTGAGCATGCGGCCCGTGTCAGTATCTACGGGGGCACCTTTAATTCCTGATCCACCAATATCTATCCCAAGAATTGTCATATATCGCCGCGCCTTTGAATTACGGCCGAGAACATACGAGCATCCAAAGCAAGGAGCAATTTCAGAAAGCAATGTGTCAGATTCATTCATTCATTGCACGGACCAGTGATACGAACCATCGGGATCGATTAGATTGCCAGTTCTCAACAGAATGAATGCTACATGCAGATACATGAACTCGCAGGTCAACCGGTTCCGGTTGATTCTCTGATCGATATTTCTCTTCTTGAAAAAGCATTCGCTGAAACCAAATGGGACAGGGATGACCCCGCAGCTGTGGTATCGTTCGGGACATCGGGGCACCGCGGTACTTCGCTGAACGGGAGTTTTACGGAGATGCAGATACTCGCCATTACACAGGCGGTATGCGAATTCCGCACAGGAGCCGGGATCGACGGCCCTCTCTATCTTGGAAAAGACACACACGCCCTTTCAGCAGTTGCGTATTTGTCCGTTCTGGAAGTCCTCGCGGCGAACGACGTCGATGTCGTTTGTCAGAATGAACACGGGTTTACTCCGACGCCCGTGATATCCCACGCTATTCTGACTCACAATCAGAATCGCCAATCGGGTCTTGCCGACGGTCTCATTATCACCCCTTCTCACAATCCGCCTCAGGATGGGGGGATCAAATACAATCCGCCCCATGGTGGACCGGCGGAGGCGGCCATCACCACTCAAATCGAAAACCGAGCAAATGAACTACTCAAAGCTGGATCGATAGATATTCGTCGAATCGAATGGAGGCTTGCACTCGAGTCTGCCAGAGTCAAAGAGATCGATTTCGTTGGGCCGTATGTGGAGGATCTTGAGAATGTATTGAACATGGAGGCCATTGCGGGCTCCGGATTGCATATCGGTGCGGATCCTCTTGGAGGAGCTGGAGTCGCCTATTGGGGAAGAATCGCAGACAGATACGGACTCGATATCACAGTTGTCAACGAGGAAGTGGATCCTACCTTTTCGTTTATGCGTGTCGACAAGGACGGCAAGACGAGAATGGATTGTTCTTCCCCGTACGCCATGGCCGGTCTTATCGAACTCAGGGATTCGTTTGATATCGCATTTGGAAACGATCCAGATTTCGATCGACACGGAATCGTATCTGGAATTCATGGATTGTTGAATCCGAACCACTACCTGGCCGTGGCCATCGACTATCTGTTCCGGAATCGACCGAATTGGTCGTCGTCGGCTCGCGTTGGAAAAACACTTGTATCGAGTTCTATTATTGATCGTGTTACTGCTGAACTGAACAGAAAACTGACGGAAGTACCGGTGGGGTTCAAGTGGTTTGTTGACGGCTTACTCACCGGCACTATTGGATTTGGAGGGGAGGAAAGCGCCGGGGCTTCGTTTTTGAGGATAGATGGCACCGTTTGGACAACGGACAAGGACGGAATCATTATGAATCTCCTGGCCGCCGAGATCATGTCCGTAACCGACCGGGATCCGGGCGATCTTTATCAGGAACTGACCAGTCGATTTGGTACGCCCGTGTATGACCGGTCCGAGTCCCCGGCTACAGAGGCTCAAAAGAACCTGTTGAAGACATTGAGCGGGGAGGACGTTCCGGAAAGCGAATTGGCCGGGGACCCGATTTTATCCAAACTCACTCGCGCTCCAGGAAATGACGCGGCTATTGGGGGTCTTAAAGTCGTGACGGAATTTGGATGGTTTGCTGCGCGCCCGTCGGGGACGGAGGATATTTACAAAATCTACGCGGAGAGCTTCAAGGGAAGAACGCATCTCGAGAAAATTCAAGCCGAAGCTCGCTCGATTATCGACAACGTGTTCGCGAGGCTCAATCAATAATTTGTTTGCCGAGCTAGATCGCTAGTGTGTTCACCTGCTTGACGTGCGACTATTCACCGGCTGCTGCAACGCGCTTGAGGTAGGCCTCTCGAACGATCGCAGTATCGTCCAAAAATAATCCCAGTTCATCTAGTCTCAGCGCCTGGGGGCCGTCAACGAGCGCTTCATTTGGAGCTGGGTGGAAGTCCACCAGAACCATATTCGCACCGGCGATGATACCCTGAGCCGTCGCGTGCATGGTATCCAGGAGACCATCAGGAGCGCGGTCCCTCGATCCGACAGAATGAGAGGGGTCAATGCATACCGGCATGCGTGTCAGCCGCTTGATTACTGGCACGTGGGCAAAATCAACCAGGTTGCGATGCGGATCCCCCATATTTGTTTTCATTCCGCGTAGCGCGAAGATGACCATCCGATTCCCCTCGCTGGCCAGGTACTCCGCAGCGTTCAACGATTCGTCAAGGGTAATTCCAAATCCTCTTTTAAACAGGACCGGATAGGTGACTTGTCTGCCAACGGCCTTAAGGAGTTCAAAATTCTGTGTATTGCGGGTCCCGATCTGAAGCATAACGCCTGTAGGTTGCCCTGCGTCTTCGAGTGCCCGATCGATTTCGTCGACGTGAGATTCATGAGTCACTTCCATAGCGATCACTTTAAAACCGTACTTCCCGGCTAGCTCGAAAACAAAAGGAAGGCACTTACCACCGTGACCCTGAAAGGAATAGGGGCTCGTTCTGGGTTTGTAAGCCCCCATTCTCGTACAAACCTGGCCTCTCTCGCTGAGCGCTTTCATCATGATCTCAACATGCTCGCGTGTATCTACTGCACACAATCCTGCAAATACGTGAAACGTATCCTGCCCGAATCGCAACCCGTTATAGTTAAAACTGGTCGGTCGAGGATCGTCATCGTGCCGACCAAGAACCCGATACGATTCCGAAACCAGGACGACTCGCTCGACGGTGGGCAGGCTTCGCATGTGGTCGCGCGAGAGCGCTTTCGTGTTGCCAATCAGGTACACTTCGGTGATGAGGATCTCGGAGCCTTGAATGTCATGCATTCGGAACTCGATATCCGAAATGGATTCGAGATAATGGAGAAGCTGCGCGAATGGAGGCGACTCCTTGTCTACGTTCGGCTCAAGTATGAGTATCACGATTTACGACGCGTTGAGAGTGAGGGGGCGATCGATCACCCTGCGGCATTGGGCGCGAAAGATAGGGTTCTCCGACTTCGAAATGCCAAATAAACCTCCTTTTCGAGGGTTTCGCCCAGACATTTTGGTTAAGTGTGCAAAAAAACGCGGTTTCGGACGCCTACGGACGGGAGAGCATCGCAAAAAACGGATTTTAACACGTTGACAGTATTTGTCAGGGGTTTGTGAAGGGGTTCGTCAGCTTAGGAACCGCTGTTCGGATCAACTCTTCCGCATTCCCACGAATACTGTCCGCTTCTGAAATCCCGCGTGATTAAGCCGGGAGTACTCAGCGGGTGATCGATGGAAGTTGAGGGCTGTCGGTCAACCAAGAGGAAAGAGGAGGCAGTGATTACGGGGCGGATCACCGAAAGGGGATTCGCCCTGTTTCGTTTGGTCCGATTCGTTCACTCTTGGCTCGGGCTAGGAGATAACCCGGTGTTTCCGTCCGACTCGGGCGAACGCATCAACGCATTGGTCCAGGTGATCTCGCGAATGCGCAGCAGAGATCTGGACTCGTATTCTTGCTTCGCCCTTGGGAACGACCGGAAAACTGAACCCGATCACGTAAATCCCTTCGTCGAGCATATCCGATGCGATGTCTGAGGCCAGGCGAGCTTCGTACAGCATGATCGGCACGATTGGATGGACGCCTGGGCGAATATCAAAACCAAGCGCCGAAAGCTGTTGGCGGAAGTAGGACGTGTTCTCTTCAAGCCGGTCTCGGAGCGACGTGGATTCCGTGAGCATTTCGAGCACCTTCAAGCTCGTATGAGCGATCACCGGCGCAACTGAATTGGAGAAGAGGTACGGCCGAGAACGCTGACGAAGTAGCTCAATGATCTCTTTCCGACCAGACGTAAATCCTCCAGAGGCTCCGCCGAGCGCCTTACCAAGTGTACTGGTTACTACATCGACTCGGTCCATGACATCGCAGTGTTCGATCGATCCCCTTCCAGTCGGTCCGAAAAATCCACTAGCATGACTGTCATCCACCATGACGAGCGCGTCGTATTGATCAGCGAGGTCGCAGATCCCTTGGAGGTTTGCCACATCGCCATCCATGCTGAACACACCGTCCGTTGCAATCATGCGTCGCTTGGCATCGACGCTTTCTTGTAAGCATCGTTCGAGATCTTCCATATCGGCATGCAGAAAACGAAACCGCTGGGCTTTGCAAAGCCGAATGCCGTCAATGATGCTTGCATGATTGAGGGCGTCAGAGATGATCGCACATTCGCCGTCCAGGATCGTCTCAAACAAACCGCCATTCGCGTCGAAACAGGAAGTGTAAAGGATGGTGTCTTCGGCATGCAGAAATTCTGAGAGATGCGCTTCCAGCTCTTTGTGGATCGTCTGAGTTCCGCAGATAAACCGTACAGATGACAGACCAAAGCCGTATTTCTCCAATCCTTCCCGGGCTGTCTGGATGAGGTCCGGATGGTTCGCCAGCCCGAGGTAATTGTTTGCACAGAAGTTAATAACCTCTGCGCCGCCTGAGACTGCGATTTCAGCCGCCTGCGGAGAAGTGAGCACTCGTTCCTCTTTATACAGCCCGGAACCACGAATTTCTTCTATGATGTCCTTCAGTTGGCCCGATACCGAATCATACATGTTTCATCTCGTGCTGTT
>SMXL01000120.1 GCA_004356385.1 Bacteroidota bacterium | reverse complement strand
GCCGGTCATGAGGACGACACGCCAGAGAAAAAGGAGAAAATGCACGCCTTGGAGTCCAACTACCTGCTGATGGCCCTGTAAAATCAGGCCATTTTCCGCAGGTGCCCTACAACGCGCGTGACGATATTAGGCTTGAGCAGAATGTAAAAGTGCAGATTGTTTATACCAGCATTCAGTAACTCTTCACACTGGCGAATAGCCCACTCGACTCCTATATCAACGACATGTTCGTCGTTTGCGTCTTCCACCTCGGTCTCCAGCGCTTCGGGAATTTTTACGAAAAACCGGCTCGGAAGCGAGTGAAGTTGGCGCTTACTGGTCAGGATTTTTAATCCCGGGATGATGGGTACGGTAATCCCCGCTTCCCGACAAAGCTCAACAAATTTGAAGAATTCAGTGTTGTCGAAATACATTTGGGTGGTGACGTAGTGCGCACCAGCATCGACTTTCTGTTTGAGATATTGAATATCACGATTCATGTTGGGCGCTTCGAAATGGCGTTCTGGATAACCTGCTACACCCACACAGAAGTCCGCCGATGAAGCGTCCATCAGATCTTCGAGATAGCGACCTTCATTCATATCCACGATCTGACGGACGAGATCGACTGCATACTTGTTGACCGTGCGATCGCCGCCAATGGGCTTCATGAATCCGCTGTCGTCTCCTCTGAGCGCCATCACGTTCTGAATTCCCAGATAATTGAGCTCGATGAGGGCATCTTCGCTCTCCTCTCTCGTAAATCCTTTGCACAGCAGATGCGGCACGGTCTCTATTCCAAATCGACTTTTGATGGCCGCGCACAAGCCGAGCGTACCGGGGCGCTTGCGATTCACGTGGCGCTTCCACGTTCCGTCCGGGAGCTCCTCGTAGGATACTTGCGCCGAATGAGACGTGACGTCGATATAGGCGGGATCAAATTCTACAAGATCTTCTACAATCTCGATAACGTCGCGAACTGATCCACCTCTTTTGGGCGGAATGATTTCGTAGGATATCTGCAGAGAAGTTGCCTGTGCCAGCAGTTCGGTAATCTTCATACCATCTCGTAAATTCAACTTACCCAGGACCAAACGTAAATTCTAGATATTCGGACCCATGCATCCGGGTCGTGGGTATCCTGAAAAGATAAACCATCATCCAGTAAAATTACCCATCCATGTTAGGGATTGTATTTGCGACATTGTCCGAGGCACAGCCATTTCTTCAGAAGTTTGAACGGGGCCGCTTCGACGGTCTATCCGAGGGTGATTCCCAACACGACGACCGATGCCTCGTTACCATCGTTGGGATCGGTAAAATCAAGGCGACGCTCCGCACGGAGAGACTTCTCAATCAAAACAATCTGACCAGGATCATCCACGTGGGAACGTGCACCGCGCTCGGTGATAAGATTAAACTGGGCTCGATTGTCGGCGCGTCCCAGGTCTTCGAAGGTGACCGGATTGAACTCGCAGCCCCAACCTATCCCCGAATGCCGTTGACGGTACCATTCGACAATGTCGATCAGTACACGCTGGTGACTCAGGATCATACGGTCCAGGGTGCCACCGAACTCAGCTACTGGCAACGAATCGCTGACATGAGCGATATGACGGGATATGCGGTCGCCTATGTGTCAGCGACGCACGGCGTCCCATGTCACATCGTAAAGATCGTGTCTGGACACATGGGCGTTGAAGACAAAAACCTGAGGAAAACGCTAGCGACATCGTACGATCAGCTCGCGAAGTTTCTCACAGCGCGCATTGAAGAGCTGCTGACGACGGAAAATTAAGGCACAACGTAAAGACGGAGACGCACGAGCCGTACAGCAGATCCGGGCTGACAGGCCTCACTGGTTCGGAGGCGTCGGTCTTGGACCCGGATCTCGCGCTTTTAATGCATCGGCCTCGGCCTGCTCTTCCATTATCGTCCCCTTGACCGTATTCGGGAGATCGCCGCGATAGGCCGTATCAAACAGCGTCAACGTAAGAAAAACGACAACGAACACCGCGCCTACCAGGAAGATGACGGCATTCATGCGATTGTCATTTTTGAGCGCCATAAAAATGACAACCACGAACGACGCTTTTACGATAGCAATGGTAAGGGCGATGGGCACGTTCAGGGGGCCAAGTTCCATGCGCGCCGCAACGACCGTGATCGCCGTCAGCGCAATCAGTGCCAAAAACACTTGAATCAGTGTCTTTATGGGTGTTACGTGATGTTCTGCGTGTGCCATGAAGCGTTCGTTTCGTCTTTCGTCGATTTTCTGATTTTGGGGTATAGGACGGCCTGTTCAGATCAGATAAAGTAACGGGAACAGGAATATCCAGATGATATCCACGAGGTGCCAATACAATCCCGTGATTTCGACGGGCGTGTAATACTCGCTACTGAAATGACCTTTGTTGGCCCGGATCACAAGCCACGTGAACAGCCCTATTCCAATGAGTACGTGCAATCCATGAATGCCCGTCATCACGAAATAAATACTGAAAAACTGAGCGGCAAAAGGAATATTGTAAGCGGCGTAATCAAGACCGCCAGCCGTTCCGTGAGGATTAAAGTTGATTCCCGGAAAGACGCCATGCGCAAATTTGCCGGTGTACTCGAAGTACTTGACAACCATGAAGATGCTCGCGAAAAATATCGTCAAGATCAGCGCCCGAACGAGTTTCTTTCGTTCGTTGGTCTGAGCATAATGAACTCCCATCGCGACCGTGAACGAAGATGCCAGGAGCACAATCGTGTTCAATCCACCCAGTCGCCAGTTCAGGAGCTCAGCGGAGTGTGAGAACACTTCCGGATACCAGATCCGAAATACGGTATATGCGACGAACATCCCGCTGAATAGAAGGATTTCCGTCACGAGAAAGAGCCACATCCCCATTTTCGCCGCGTCGAATTGCTGTTCCGACGAAACAAAGTGGTGGTGCAGATGCTCAGGTCGTTCTGCCTTCACGGTTGATACTTCAGCCATAATGTATCTGTAATTCCGAAAATATCTTTAGTCCTTTATGCCTTCGCTTGGCCTTTCTCGTCGAGTTCCGGAACATGGTCCGACTCGAGGCCATCGCCGAACGATTCATTCTCGAATAATTCCTTCGCCAGGTGGTAGTCATATGGCCCACGCGTAACCGTCGGAGTTTGCTCGAAATTGTGTGGATCCGGAAGCGGATTCGTATGCGTCCACTCGAGTGTCAGCGATCCCCAGGGATTCGCGCTTGCCTTCTTCCCCTTGAACAACGAGTGCAGTAAATACCCAGCGATTAAAAACAGCCCTGCAGCCATCACCCAGGAACCGTACGTCGAAAGTAGATTCAGGCTTTCGAACTCGACCGGGTAATCGTAATAACGTCTGGGCATTCCGCGAGACCCTGTAATGAACTGCGGAATGAAGGTGAGATTGAAACCCACGAATATGAGAACCGCTGCAATCCGACCAAGCGTCTCATTAAACATTTTCCCGGTGATTTTCGGCCACCAATAGTGTAGACCACCGATGGCAGCGATTACGTTACCACCCACCATTACATAGTGAAAGTGGGCTACGATGAAATACGTATCGTGCAGGTGTATGTCGATCGGAAGCACGCCCAACATGATTCCTGTAAAGCCACCAATACTGAACAGGAAGAGGAACATCAGGGCATACAGCATGGGGGTTCGAAGTTGAATCGATCCCTTGTACATGGTCACCACCCAATTCACGATCTTAACTCCGGTCGGAATGCCTATCAGGAAAGTCAGGAGCGAGAATACAGTCGATGCCAGTGCCGACTGCCCGGCGACAAACATGTGATGCCCCCATACGAGCGCACCCAGAAAGGCGATCGCAATGGACGAAAGCGCTACGAACCGGTATCCAAATATGCGATGTCGAGAGAACGTCCCGATCAGCTCCGAGATGATTCCGAAGGCCGGCAAAATCATCACGTACACTGCCGGATGTGAATAGAACCAGAAAAAGTGTTGAAAGAGAACTGGATCCCCTCCCAGCGCTGGATCAAAAATACCGATCCCCAGAAGCCGTTCGAGAAACAGAAGGAGTACCGTAATACCGATAACCGGGGTAGCTAGTACCTGTACGATCGCTGTCGCATACAGACTCCAAACGAAGAGAGGTAACCGGTTCCACGTAAGACCGGGTGCTCTCATCTTGTGGATCGTGACAATGAAGTTCACACCCGTCAAAATGGACGAGAAACCCATGACGAAGACGCCCATCGTCACGAACAGAATACTATCCCCGACACGAATGGAATAAGGCGCATAAAAGGTCCATCCTCCGTCGATCCGACCGATGAGGAGCGCGCTGAGAGCAATGACCGCTCCCGCTACATACAGGTAAAAACTGAGGAGATTGATGCGTGGAAATGCGACATCTCTAGCTCCTATCTGCATGGGCAACACAAAGTTACCAAGAATTGAAGGGATCGCAGGTATGATGAACGCAAAGATCATCAATACGCCATGGATCGTGAACAGCTGATTGTAGGCATCCGGACCCATGATGTCCTGGCCAGAAGCCATCTGCTCGACCCGAATGAATAGCGCCAGGATCCCTCCCGCAAGGAAAACGAGAGAGATAACCACGAGGTACAAGATTCCGATGCGCTTGTGGTCCTTCGTAAGAAGCCACGACTTGATCGAATGATCGTGGTTCAGATAGTTCATCGATGTCGATGCGGCTACACTCATCAATTCTCTATTCGTTCAATAATCTGTGGGAGTCGTGTGGTCATATCTTTTGTCGTTTATCGTGTCATCTTTCTCGCCATCCAGGCACTTGCACCTTGCGGAATCATTTTTTTACTCAAGCGACTTGATGTATTCAACCAGACCGTCAATCTGGCGGGCGGTAAGCGATGCCGCCAAGGATGCCGGCATCAATCCCGGAGCAAACCCTTCAACGACTTTGGCATTCGGGTTGATGATCGATTCCTTGAGATAGCTGTCGTCTACCTCAACCGTACTGCCATCCGCCAGGGTTCTCGTGGTACCGAATAGGCCATTGAGGGGCGGGCCGACCAGTCGATTACCGTCGATAGCATGACACGCGTTGCAGCTATACTGGGTAAACGTCTTTTCACCGAGCTCGATCGGCGGGAGATCCTGATTCTGGCTTTGGAGCCACGCGTCGAACTCGGCTTCCGTAACCACGTGGACGGTCCCCAGCATCGCCGAATGCAGCGTACCGCAATATTCCGTGCAGTAAATACGATATTCACCCACGCTCGTCGCCTCGAACCAGACGGTCGTGTATCGATTCGGAATGACATCGTGTTTGACCCGGAATGCAGGTACATAAAAACTGTGCAGCACATCGTCGGCACTCATTTTAAGCCGAATCGGCCTGTTCAGGGGAACGTACATCTCATTCGCTGTAACGACTCCATTCGGATATTCGAATTCCCAGAACCACTGTTTTCCTCGTACGGTGATCTCATAGGAATCAGGCGGAGCCGTACTCAACGTGATAAATACCTGGAAGCCCCACGTAAAAAGAATCAGAACGAGGATCGTTGGAAATACGATGGAGACCACTTCCAACATCTTTCCTTCTTTCTCGGGAACTGGAACAAAGGAATGACTGCGGCGGCGATATCGGATCACGAAATAGATCATCGTCCCGACGACCGCTACGAACAAGATCGCACTGACGACGAGGACGAAGTTGAACAGCGCGTCGACCTCGCCGGCGAAGCTCGACGCTGCCTCAGGTAAGAAGAATGAACCGTTCTCGCCCATCTATTGTGTCTTCCTTCAGTTAGTAATTAAAGTGCTCCGCTCACCGCCGTCTGAAAGACGATCGCGTTGCTGGCCTCGTTCACGACGCCAGAAAATTAGCAATCCAACGATGACGACCAGCAGCGTCAATCCCCCGCCCAGTCTCATCAGTTTCGTCGCCTGAAGCACATAGGAATTCGCGCTCGCATCGTATCGGTAACAATACATGATGATTCGGTCCCACGTGGTTCCCACCCGTCCTTCGGACGCCTCGACCAACGCCCGGCGGAGATCATTCGGAGGATAATTCATGCCGTGGATGTACCGCGTGATCGTCCCTGCCTCATCCAAAAAAATGAGCGCCGCCGGGTGTGCATATTCTTTGGTTTCTTCGATCCATTTGAAGCCAAATCCTGTCGCTTCAGCCAATGCAAAAATATTCTCTTCCGATCCGGTCAGGAAATGCCAACCATCGGCCGCAGCCGGCTTTTTCAAGATATTCAAATAGCGACTCTTCTGATCCCTGGCCAGGTCGGCGGTTTCAGTCGCCGAAAAACTGACCGTCAGCACATCAAATTCAGATCCCGGTGTCCACTCCATCTCCCTTAGCGACTCGGTAAAGCTCTCCAGGATGAGGCTGCACAGCATCGGGCAGTTGTGATAGACAAAATTCAGAATGATGGGCCTCTCCGCCTTAAAAAACGTCGAAAGGGCTACTTCTTCTCCCGATTCGTTCGTGAACGTAAGGTGTGTTGGAATAACTGTGCCCAGTTGCTCCGTTATTCCGACCCCTTCAAATACGTCGGGTAAGGCGTCCGCCCGGGTGATTTGAGCCGCGCAGTCCAATGCGGTAAGACGACCAATACCCAGAATTAGGACAAATAGTAGTATGTTGCGAAGCACTATCATGGTTCTCAAATCAATTCCCTCCTCCGCCGGTAGATTGTTGGGCCTCTTCAACGACCAGTCCCATTGCGCGATCGATAGGGATCCGATAAACGCCCGCATCCAGGTCAATCGGAGCATAGCTGGAAAGAAGATCTTCTGCACTCTGGCGCGTTTCGGTAAGCGTCGGGTACCCGGAGATTCCCGTTGATTCTACCAGGGCATCGTGAAAAACAAGTTCGGTGACCGATACAACGACAAACATCGCGGCTAGGATCAGAACCATTCCGCCTACGACCACCAAGCCCAGCGCGCCAGCGTTGAGCCCTTCGGGCTCGACCTGTTCGTTCTGAGTCACGTTATGATCACTCATGATTATTCGTTTGGGCTAGGTTGTGTTCTCACGTTAACTGTTTGTGAACGCCAGTGATTTCTTTAGCCCGGGGTCCTTTTCGGGGACCAGGCTATGGCGACTCAAACGGTACATAACGATCCCGGAGACAATACCGAAAAGACCGATAGCACTCGTAAGATCCAACAAATGAAACGACGGGTGTTCGTGAAGAACCGGCATGGCCAACCAGAAGAAATCGAACCAATGCACGACCAACATCCAAACACACATGAACCCGAGAACCGGAAGCATGCGCTTTGCGCTTCTGGAAACCAAAACGATAAACGGGATAAGGAAGTGCGCGATGAGTAGTGCGGCGCTGTACGCTTCCCAACCGTTTTCGAGGCGGCGCCGGTAAAACAGGGTCTCCTCCGGCATATTTCCATACCAGATCAACATGTACTGACTGAAGGCGATATAGGCCCAGAACACCACGAATCCGAAAAGAAACTTGCCCAGGTCCTGATAATGCTCGGTCGTAATCGCATCTTGAAGCATTCCGGCTTTCTGAAGGACCATGGCTACCAGAGCGATGAAAGCCATGATCGCCATGAAAGAACCGGCAAAGAAATAGACCCCAAAAATGGTCGAGAACCAGTGCGGATCGAGTGACATCAGAAAATCGAATCCACTGAACGACGTGGTGACGGCAACGAGAGCGAGTCCCCACGCGCTGGTCCTGCGCTGCAACCCAGGAATCTTCGCGTCGCCATCCAGGTCTTGTCGGATACTCAGCGTG
>SMXL01000119.1 GCA_004356385.1 Bacteroidota bacterium | reverse complement strand
GTCTGATTGATCTCCAGTATTTCGCCGTCGGACACGCCGATCGCCCGAAGCAACTCAATATTTTCTTTTGCCAACTTGTCGGGTGTTTCAGTAAGAACTTTCACGTAATCAAGAATGGCCTCCTCCTGCGGGTCAAACGCAGCAGGCAGGTCTCCAGATTCAAGGGAGGCTCGGATGGCATCGGCCCGTTTATCATCGTTCAGCATTCTTCTCAGTCCGTGGAAGTGATGTTCCACGCAGTAGTCGCATCGGTTCAAGAGGCTCACGTAGATTCCGACCGTCTCCAGCATGGATTTGGGGATTTCGTTGGCCGAATGATGCAGTACGTTTTTATAGAGCTGCATGTGTCCGTCCAGTGTGTGAGGTCGGAGGCTGTGGAGCATCATTATGTTATCTATGTACCCGTCAGGGCCCTTTATGCGATTGTAGGATTTGCGGAGGCGTCCGGATGACCGCTCATAAGGGATCGTTTCAATCCAACTCATACCATTTCTCGGTTGTGTGGAGGGAATCTAGCATCGGGACGGGCCATTTGGATGCGGTCAGACTGTTCTTCTCACCCCTTTCATAGCTCTTTTTGGACGAAAACCAACGACTTTTCTCTTTTAGTTGCATCTCTTATATGAATAACATATGTTTAATACATGTGATATAAATGCGTAGTGTTAATGTGTAATATATGTGTATTGCTTATATGTACCTGAATACCCCGCCTGGACCTTTTCAAGGGCCTTTTCGAAGACATTTGCCAAGCGGATCTCCGTTGTTGTAGTCTCAGGGGGACGGGTTGTGGCCCGTACGCGCTCCCGCCATCTTAGAGGTGTAAATCTTGGCGATACGGCCGATCGTGCACGGCGATTGTGTCCAGAGGCGGTCATTCGTGTCCGAGATGTGCAATTGGAACGAACGTGTTGGGAAGCCGTGCTCCGGGAGATCAATGTTGTTACCCCTTTTATCGAAGCAAGTGAGCCACCCTTCGTGAATTTCTCGGAGTGCAGTTTTCCGGACGCCTGTTCGCTGGCCATTCGATTGTCGGCGCAGGTCGGGGCCGGGAAATACCGATCGGTTGCCCGGCTGGCAGCACTTCGTTCCGTAAATGGACACGTATTGCAGGTTCATACTCGGCGGTGGGTTCCTTTTCTTCGGCGTTTTGACGTGGATCGTTTGGAGGAGTTGGGTTTTTCGGATGACATGCTGGAGCAACTCCGCCTGTTCGGATACAGTACGCTGGACGGTACGCGCCGACTGAACGCCAGGCAGATGGAAGCTCAGTTTGGTGAAGAGGGACAGCGCTTGTACGAAATGCTGCATCCGGAGAAGGAAGATCGTATCCCCCTCTACGTGCCGCCGCCGGCCATCGAAAGGTGGTACGCGTTCGACGATCCCGTAGCCGCACAGCCCGTTATGTTGGAGCCAGTATTAGGAAAACTCATCGACCAGGCGGCCGAGGGGCTGGGCGTTTATCGTTCTCAGCGCATTCGACTCGGAGTTCACGCCGAAGGAGCGCTAGAGCCTCGATGGGCGGAACGGATTCTCTCTTCTCCTCAAAGGGCTCCAGGGACCTTGTTTCGCTTATCGATTTCTATGATGGAAGGGCTGCTCGAACCTTCGATGGAAGTCGACCGCCTTGGGATTCGGCTCGAGTCACTGCGCCCGCCGAGTGCCCGTCAGTCTGCTCTGTTTGATGAACGTCCCGCTGTTCTGGGGGCTGTTCGAACCGTTCACAGGCGCTATCCCGGCTTCATTCGCCGTGCCGTTGTACACGAACATGCGCTCTTCGAGGAGGACGAAATGGCTTTGGAGACAAGAGCCGAAGAGGCCCCTGAAAAATTGGAGCCGTTCGGCGTAGTTCTGAACAAGACCGCGCCTACCTGAGTGTCAACGCTTGTCGGGTGCGAATCTCAAACACCTGGGAGATCCGGTCCGAGAGCGGTAATAACGTGCCGGGGAATTCATCAACGAGATGATTGGAGTAAATCCTTCTCTCCAATCTGTAGGTACCGTCGACCGGGATACCGCTTTCCCACCTTAATACGGGGACGACCTGTGGGTCGAGGATCGCGTCGACTCGAAGCGTGTCCTGATACATTTCACCGGGTTCGATGAACCACGGTGGGCTGATGCACTCGGGTTCAGCAGCGGCATAAACGGTTGTCCAAATTCCGTCGAGTCGCTTTTGGAGTTCCGGAAGGGACGGATTGATACAGCCCGTCAATACGACATCTTCACCTCCCTGATTTTCCAGGATCGTAGCGATGTCGACGTTCATCCGGACCAAAATTCCCGATATGATGATGGCTTCGTAGAAGTCGTGATCGGTTCGGAACCTGACCGAATCACCGTTTTCACTCGAGTCGACGAGTGCACAACCGGACACGAAGGACAACAATAGCGTGCAAACCAGCGCGCCCTTTTTCAGTTCGAAGTTGGTCACCAGACCCTCCCAGACGAATTTGAGAACAACCGAATCGTATTCCGGATGGTTCAGGCGACGAGAATGTTCAAGTGAGAGGCGAGTTCCGGAAAAAACGAATACCCCTTCACACGAAGCTCTACAGGCGAGTAATCCTGATATTTCGCCAGCGAATCCTGATTCCACCTCCGCTGTGAATCTGTAGAGCGATTCGACCTTTAGCGGCCGCAATAAGGTCGTCGTCCAACTCGATCATCTGCGTTCCGTTCAGCCACGTACCCACGTGGCCACCGATCACGCGGATGCGCATCCGATTCCAATCGCCCTCTTTTAGAACATCGTCTTTTTCTGGCTCGGGTTGAACGAGCCAGCCGCGACCGTACGATTCGTACACGCCTCCGGTGTTGTTTCCCACGGGTGCTACCTCAACTTGCCAGCCCTCCACGCGAGTGCCATGCACCCATGACCGGAAAAAGACTCCACTGTTTCCATTGGCCTCCTGAAGAAACTCCAAAGATAGCTCGAAGTCTGTGAACACTTCGTCCGTGGAAAGATATCCGTACTCAGCGTCTGGGCCACTCTCGCAAACGAGTTCTCCGTTTTCAACGTACCAATATTCTGTGCCGTGAATTTGCCAGCCGCTTAGGTCTGCTCCGTTGAATAGTTCGGTGGATTGACCGGGTCTCTGAGCAGTGGCCATATCTGAAATCCCTGCCGCAAGAAAGCCCAAGATGAGAGAGACAAGAACTGTTCGACCCGTGTGGTTCATATGAGGAGGCTCAAGGAGAAGTTTAGAAACTAATTTGACAAACGATTCTGGTATTCGACTTCGGCAATAATTAGGTCTTGCACCGCTATTCCGGCTAAATCAGCCACTGTAATCTGACTTTCTGAATCGTGGCCAGTGGCTGATCCATCGAACCCATGATCCAGCTCGACAAGATCATTTAGAGAAATATCCCCGTCTTGATCTCTTCCAGAGAAGCGGCGGATGGATTCATAAATCCCATCAAAGAACGGTTTGACCGCTCATCTCCAGTGTCAATTCATGAATGCGTTCCAGGCCGGGAATCAGATAGTCGGGCGGTAGTCCAAAACTAATCCTAAGAAAATGATCCAATCCGAAATAGTCTCCCGGAACAATCAAGACACTCTTTTCCTTCCGGAGGCGTTCAGCAAACTCGGTCGAATTAATATCCATATGACTCCGAACAAACGCGATCGCGGCTGCATCAGGCGGACTGACGGAAAAAAGATCGCCTTGATTCTTAACCCATTCCTGTAAAATCGGATAGCCTTTCCGAATGTACTCGCGCGTTCTTTGAAGCAGTCGGGGGCGAATTTCAGGCGAGAGGGCCAACGCAGCCAGCTTGTTGGACAGCATGGTGGCACAGAGGGTGGAGTATTCACGACGGGCCGATATTTCGTCAAGAGCGCCTCTTGGACCAACGACCCAGCCGATGCGTAGTCCCGGAAGAGCATATGCTTTGCTCATGCTACCAATCGCCAGAACTTTGTGATATCGACCGAAGAAAGAAGGATTTTCCTCATCAGTAACCCGTGTTGCGCCTCGATAGACCTCGTCGGAAAGAATCCAGGCCCCTACTCGATCGGCACATGTCACGATGCGATCCATTTCGGATTCCGTCAATATTCGGCCGGTCGGATTGTTGGGATTACAAATGGCAATCATTTTCGTATCGGAACCCACCACTGACTCCAATTCTGATAGATCCGGCGCCCAGTTTTCTTCCTCTCGCAAGTGGAATAATTTGACGCTGAGACCCTGGTTTTTCGCAACGCCCCAAATCTGCATATAGTTGGGCGACATGATGACGATTTCATCACCGGGAGAAAGGAGCGTGCGAATAGACAGGTAGTTCGATTCAATGGCTCCGACCGTCACCAACACGTCCTCAGGCGCAGCACCGTCGTAAAGGTTCGAGATATTTTGACGGAGTTCGGGAATGCCGTTTACATGGGGATAGTTGAGATCGGTGGCCAGGAGGTGGGCAGTCGCCTCTGGATCATCGCCCAGTAATTCGCCGAGCGAAAGAGGGTGAACGCCGCTTTCCGAGAGGTTATAGTCGACTTCTTGCTCAAATTTCGTCATCATTCGTTCCATGACGAATGGTTGGAATGGACTCATATTATTTCACTAATAAGGGTGATAGACGGTGACGGTTCGTTGATCGCGGTTGCATTAAAATGGGCCGAGTCAGTTGTCATTGATGGTCAGGCGCATAATAACCTTGGCCTTTGAAGCCTGCTTACAGATTCTAAATCCTGCGCGCTCGAATGGTTCGGGCAACCCGGTAAAAATGGATACAGCCGAGAGTCGATCAGTAACAGCAGTGTGTGGATAAGCTTCAACGATATTGCCGCCGTTGGTTTTTGCGTGCTCAACGCCTGCTCGGATCAGTTGCTCCATCAAGCCCTGGTTTCGATACGGTTTGGCAATAAAAAAGCACGTGATCGACCAGACGGGCTCATCGTCGAGCCTTTTGAGAACACGAGACCGGTTCAGCGAATCGAGCTCAATTCTTGGTGCGACCGCACACCATCCAACAGGGTTCGTACCATCGAAAGCAAGAATTCCGGGCACAACTCCGCTTGCGATCAGCCTGTGCATGGCTGCCTTGTTTCCTGCGCTTTTATTTGCGTCGACTTCCTTTCTTGGAAGTCGCCACCACATGCACCAGCATCCGCAAAAGGCGCCGCTGCTGCCGAAAAGGTGTTCAAGATCCTTCCAGCGAGTCTTCGTCACAGGATGAAATGTGAAATCCTGCACACTAGTTCTCGTCTCTTTCTGACAGTGAGGCCTCAATTTCAGCAGCCGAATACGGGAGTCCGCTGCTGAGCACTTCGGCTCCTCGCCCAGTGATCAAAATCATGTCTTCCAGATAAAACGAATCGTTGTTCCATCTAAACATTGGTTCATACGCCAGAACCACGCCCTTTTCTAGCGTGGCCCCGGGTGTTTCTGCGCTCTCAATTCCCACACCGTGAACATGCCAGTTAACGCCGGAAGTCTCGCTGAGCATGGCGTTTGCAATGGCACTAATGTCCGAATCGTCCGCCTGGAGGTGTACGTTTCGAATGGCGTCCATGCTTGCCGACTGCACTTCATCGATACGTACACCGGGGCGCATTGCATCGATTCCCGCCAGGTATCCTGATATGAGAAGATCCCAAACCTTGGACTGTTCATCTGAGAATTTCCCTGAAACTGGGAACGTTCGGCCTACGTCTCCACCATAGAAGTCCGAGGCGCATCCGACGTCGACCCGAACCAATTCACCCGACTGCATTTCTCGGTTGAGGCCCTGATAATTGTAAAAGGACCGAACAAGATTCTGGAAGTGTGTATTTGGACCCGCCATGGTCCATGGCCAGAAGGAAGGTCCCTGTGCTCCGGATTCCAGGCACCCGGCCACGACTGCTGATTCAACCTCGCGTTGGTATATGCCGGCTCTGATGGTCCTGGCTCCGGCCATCATGGCGCGACCCGTCATGACTGCATTGGATCTAAGAATCTCGAATTCCGCTTCAGATTTTATCCACCGCATCTCCGAAATTTTATCCGTAATGGAGAGAATCTCTGCGCCAGGGAACGCCGCGGAGATGCTTTGCTCCCACAGCAGAAAACGGCCCGAAACCGCCATCATGCCGTCGGGATTTCCATTGGGCTCCGGCCTTCGAGGTTCTTCCAGATAAAGTCGGGTAACCCCGTCCTGGAGACGTTTATTTATATACGACTCAAATTCACCCCATTCTCGAACCGAGTCCAGTCCGAGTGCAGTAGCTGATTCTGGGCCTGGGGATAGACTCAAATTCTGAACAGGCACTCCGAATGAAAGTGGAGCTGGCGGAACGAATACGTGAGATTCTTGCTTGAGTCCGTCAAGAACGAGAATGGCCGATGGCTGATTACCCAGACTCGAGAAGTAATAGAACGAGGCATTTTGAATCCATCCCCACTGTTCCATTTCCTTTGCTGACGCGTTTGCTTTCAGCAAGACGATCCCGTCGTCTGCGTAATTCAGGATCGTCGCTCTGCGCTGTTCAATCTCTGACTGAGGAATTTGCGCGACACTGGTTTGGGCAAATACAGTGAGCATACACGTAAGTGGAAGTATTCGAAGCCGAGATGTCATGGTGGGCAGGATTTTCTTTGACGGAGACGAATGTGACGACAAAGTACAAAGGGTAGAGAATTCGTGACTGTTCTATGATAGTTTCTTTTTTAAATCCTCAATGAACCGATTGCCTACCGCATCCGACTATCAGGCAAAGCGACTTTAATAAAAAGGTTCTAACTCGTGGGGTCACGGTCTGAAATACTAACTGAGCTGTTGGTTTTAAGGGTTCAAAGTGGGGAACGGAAAGCGTTCGATCTCCTGGTCGCCCAGTGGCATCAGCGGCTCACGAAACGCGTATTCCGGCTGACTCAGGACGCTAGCGCAACGAAGGATATTGCGCAGGAGACCTGGATTGCGGTGATCAAAGGTATACGCCGGTTGGACAAACCGTCCCTATTTCAGAACTGGATATATCGAATTGCCCGCAATAAATGCGCGGATTGGATTCGAAAAGAACAATCAGAGCGAAAACTGAAAGAAACATTTTCCGAGGACTCAGAGAGTCGGAATGAATCGAAAACTGACGGCGCAGTTGACGTCGTTCGATCGGGAATTCGAATACTTCCGCGCGATCAGCGATCGGTGCTTACGCTCTTTTATTTCGACGAAATGGGAGTTCGAGAGATTGCCTTGAACCTGGGAATTCCGGAAGGGACCGTAAAGTCGAGATTGTATCACGCACGTAAGACGCTTAAAGAAGCGTTGGAGGAAAAATAAATGACTAGCACAGAACATAATATTGATAAGATTATTCGGGCAGCTCTCAATGAGGAAGAATTGCAGGCCTATGACGACCTTGGGGAACAGGGGATCGTTGACATGGCTTTTGGAGCGTTTTCCGGCCGAAACAAAGCCCTTTCGATCCTGATGATGTTCATGGCCACGATATTTTTCGGTTTAGCCGTGTATAGTGTCGTTCAGTTTTTCAACGCAGAAGCCACCAAAGATCTGATCATGTGGGCTTCGGGTTTCTTCTTTTTCATGATGGGAACCACCGCGATGAAAGTCTGGTGGTGGATGGAGATGGAGAAGAACGCGACCGTTCGGGAAATCAAAAGGGTGGAATTGCAGATCGCAAACCTGACGGCGCTGATCACAGAACGGACAAGTAGCTGACCGCCGTTGAACGGGTGCCTGTATGCAGGCACCCGTCGGAAGGTCGGTCTGATCTGCGAGGGTCTAGTCGAACTCCTTGGCGGCTTCGTCCTCTTTCTGGATGAGTCCGACGGGGTTTCCTTCCGGGTCGGTGACGAGGGCGAAAGTGATACGTCCAGCATCCACGGGCGGTATTCTGACCGATGCCCCCACCGACGGGTCCGGTTGGCCATAGCCATTCCGACTACCAATCCGGCTATGACCGTACTCCCAGTTTCAGCAGCAGACCATTCTTAGCGTATGTGAAACGATACCGGATCGGAGCCAGATTCTCAATTTGCTGGCTGTACGCAAGTGACGCTTATCAACTATTGCAACTCACGAAACCGTGCGGGAGCCACTCGATGCCTCGTTGCTTGCTCGTACGAGTACGCAAAGCCAATCAATAGCGGTTCGCTATACTCTCGGCCAATGAAGGTCATACCTGCAGGCAAAATGCCATGAGTTGTTCCAATCGGAACCGTGATGGCAGGAAAGCCGGTGTGAGGGGAAAGATGTTGGCTGTTGTCTCCGGAAGGACTTTCAGTATCTCCAACCAGCCGGGGCGGATTGCTCCACGTTGGATAAATGAATGCGTCCAGTTCGTTCTCATCCATCATGCGAGACACGGCATCGCGAAACGCGACGTTGGCAGGGGTGCTGAAAATGTCGATACAGATCGGGTCCCGGTCTTCAGGAGCCGTCGTGATCTTCAGCGCCCGTTGAAGACGACTTTCGATGTACGGTGAGAAAAGCCCGCTTTCGAACACCGAGGCGAGGGTTTTGTGAGGCGCTGCGTCTCCGAGCGAAGCTAAATACCGATTTACGTCGTGCTGAAAGGTGTTGCACCAGAGAACCGATGTGAGTTCAGGATAAGCGGGAAGGTCGACGGGGTCGACTATTTCGGCGCCTAGATCCTCAAGTTCGGAAATGGCATGTTCCATTACGGATTGAACTTCCGGGTCGGCGGTTTCGGTATGAATGTAGCG
>SMXL01000118.1 GCA_004356385.1 Bacteroidota bacterium | reverse complement strand
TATACCACAAGTACCCATCCCGTTCGACGTTATCCACTTCTTCGTCTGAAAGGGCGGTCTGATCCACAGGGCACCAGTTTATCAGATATTCTCCTCGATAAACCAGGCCTTCCTCGTACAGTTTAACGAATACATGCTGCACTGCGCGGGAGAACCCCTCATCCATCGTGAACCGTTCCTTCGACCAGTCGCATGAGTCGCCGAGACGTCTTTTTTGCTTAAGAATGATGTCGCCGTACTCCTCCTTCCACTTCCATACTCTCTTGACAAAGGCCTCGCGTCCGTAAGCATGTCGGTCTTTTCCTTCTTCCTCCACGAGTGCTTTTTCTACAACATTTTGGGTTGCGATTCCTGCGTGATCCATCCCGGGCAGCCAGAGTGCCTCGAATCCCTGCATTCGACGCATTCGGGTCAACGAATCCTGAATCGTATCCTGCAATGCGTGGCCCATGTGCAACCGGCCCGTCACATTCGGCGGCGGCATGACGATGACGTGCGGTTCCTTCGAAGCGTTGACGCTGGTTTTGAAAAGAGAATGGTTCTCCCAATACTCGTACCACTTCCCTTCGATTGCTTTAGGATCGTAAGTCGTTCGCTTCGGCGTGTCTTTTGATTTCGAAGTAGGCATTGTTCGTGTTGTCTCCGACTGGGCATAAGTCAGCGTAGCCTGATTCTCCGCCCACCAACGATGTCTTTTAGATCTTGAGATTCAACGGATACTCAGAACCCACGAAAATAATGGTTTTAGCCTTCGACCCGCTACTTCACGCATTAAGAAGGTGTTAGAAATTGTTCGCGCAGAATGACCGGTCTTCAGTCTTAGAGATTGGAGAATGCTCCTGCATGGTCTCATGATCTTTGGTATTTTCGTCACCGTCCATACACCTCGTATGTCGGAGAATTCCGTACGTTTAACCCTACCGAATCTAATCGTTGCCCAACCCAGGAAAGAAATACGTCGCAGTTGCCGGTAATATTGGAGCCGGAAAGAGTTCTCTCACTCGAATCCTTTCTGACTATTTCAAATGGGAGGCCTATTTCGAGAGAGTCGACGACAATCCATATCTGACCGATTTTTACGACAACATGCACCGATGGTCGTTCAATCTTCAGGTGTTTTTCTTGTCCAGTCGGTTCAACCACCAGCGAAAGATCGAGGAAACCCCGCACAGCGTTGTTCAGGATAGATCCATTTATGAGGACGCCGAAATTTTCGCCCGGAACCTCCATGAAATGGGTCTGATGGCAGGAAGAGACTATGAGAACTACACAGATCTTTTCCAAATAATGACCTCCTATCTCAAGTCCCCAGATTTACTGGTTTATCTACGGGCGACTGTCCCGACCCTGGTGGGACACATCCAGTCTCGTGGCCGGGAATTTGAAAGCACGATCCGAATCGAATACCTCGAACGCCTGAATCAACACTACGAGGATTGGATTTCCAGGTACACGGAAGGTCCCAAAATTATCATAGACGTTGACGAACTCGACTTCGTCAACGTCCCGGAGGACCGGCACGAAATTATTGGACGAATCGAGAGTAGGCTCTTTGGACTTTTTCCGGAGTAAAGGCTACGCGCATGATGCGAGGTTGATGATCGTCCTCGCACTTTTATTGGGATTCGTCCCTCCTTCCCATAGTCAGGTCGTGGACTCGTTGGTGGTCGCGGGAGGATTGAAGAGGTCGGTCATTGATTCGTTATCGGTTTCGAACCGGTCGGTAAACGAGACCGCCGATTCTCTTATTACTCCAGGCTTCTTCCAGGACGAGTCGGGGGTCGACACAGATTTCGGACGGCCTGCGCGGCGGGCAGAACTCGATCTGTCTTCTCTTTTGAATGCACTTCCAGGAATGATGGCCTATTCGTTCGGTACACCCGGATGGCCTAGCTCGATCAGTCCAATGGGTTTCGATCCCAATCAGGTTGATTTGAGACTCGACGGGCTCCGGTTGAACGATTTGATTACCGGCAGGCCCCGATTTGATTTGTTACCGTACGTGCTGATCGAGAACGTGAGCACCGGGTCGAACTCGAGTACTCGTCCGTTCAGCGTACATACGCAGACTGGTGCTTTTTCACTCTCTACCCCAACCACCGATCTCAGATACGGCTCATCGAACTCCGGACTTCAGTCTATCGGAGTCGTCCATGCGCAGTCCCGGCGAATATCGCTTCTTCGACCCGAGGATCGACTCAATATTGTCTTTGGGTTTGCAGGTGCAGGTTCGGACGGCGAATACCCGGGTAGTCGTCTCGAAAGAGCACGGCAACTCATGTCTAGAATCAGATTTGAAAGCGAATCGTGGAGTATTGAAATCTTCGAGTTGTACAATCGGCGGAAGGTCGGAGCTCATGGTGGAGTCATACCGATCAGCGGGCAACCCTATTCGTCGATCTATCAGCGTCTGGGGGCTAATGTCACCAACGAAGAGGCCACCCGAACGACCATCCGGAATGACCTTTCGATTCGAGCGCGAACTCTGGTCCGCAAATCTCCTCTTTCAGTTTCGGGTTTCTGGTCGGCTCAAACGCTGACCTATCAAGCTGAATCGGATTCAGTTTCGGCGCGAATAGATCGACTGGGCGTTTCGGCCGTGCATGAAATTACGGGTGCACAAAACAGTCTTCGACTCTCCGCAACCGTGTGGCAAGACCTTTTTCGAAGCGGAAATGCGTTCACCGACGGCTTTGATAAGAATCGATCGTTTGCGCAGTTAATAGCGAGCGGTTCTTCCCTTTTTGGAACCATCCTGGCGGACGGGTCGGTAGGTCTTCATGCCGACGACGGCTATACATTTGCATCGGCGTCCATTCGGTTCTCGAGAGATATTTTTTCACTCTCAGTCAGCACGTCTGGAATTCGGTCGACCTGGATGGATGCATGGGGTTTCGGTCAAAATACGACCGTGCTGGAAAACCGACCTGAATCGAGGGTCGATCGGCTCATACTCGATCTTCGTAATCAGTTCGGCCCATTTGGATTGAGCGCGTCCTTGTTTTATACATCGACGACACAGAAACGAACCTGGACCATTGACGGACTAAGCAACGAACTCGAGGCCCATCGAATCGGCGGTACGTTGAATAATACAGGGGCTGCAATTGAAGTCTCTTTCCGGAAGGAAGCAGAAAGAGGAATCTATACTGTTGTTCGACCCACCATTCTTCGTGTATCACACTCGGAAGATTCGTCTGTCGCCGATTTGGAGTCTTCTGCAATTCCAGAATTCTGGATCAATGGGCGACTCGGAATCAGAGCCCTTCTTTTTAAAGGTGACCTCGACCTTGATCTGTCCGTTCGTGCTTTTTATTGGGATTCCATGGTCGGACGTAGACTCGACACCCGGACGGGAAGTCTCGTGCTCCCTTCTGATGACGGCCAGTCAGTGCCTTCCACTCTGACAGTCAATGTTGTCGCCGAGGCGGGTATTCGCACGGCAACGATTTTTCTTTCCTATGAAAATATATTCAGTGGCACAAATGCTTTGGTAGGTAACCTCCTTATTCCCGACTATCCTCTACCTGCCAAACGATTTCGATTTGGTGTATTCTGGCCCATTTCCGACTAACATCGGTGATTTTGATACCGTGAAGGCCTATTTATAACATTTTGAGAGTTCTGCGTATACCGCATGTCCATTCAGATTCAATCTCAAGGATGCCGACAAGAGAAATAAAGACTCCGTCCGAGTATGAACGTAAAGCTCTAGAGGAAATCGCCGCGTGGCGAAATCCTCCACGTACGTGGTATAGCTCGGCGAAAGAGAAGGCTGAATCGACATGGAATGACGTAACCGAAATTTTGCGAAAAGTACCTGGTGTGGAATGGACCATGGACAACGTGGTTACCGGCCTGTTGGATCTCACGAACGAGATTACGCAGGATTCCGTCTGGACCGATGCCGTATTCAAGCAATACAAAGACGCCGGCCATCCGGTTGAAAATCACGTTGATATCCATCGCCTGGATTTGGAGGAGGTCGACGCAATTGCCAACGGACTTGGAAAGAAGTACACGGTCCTTGCCGCAGCTGAGGGAACAGCAACCGGCCTGGCTGGAGCTGCCGGAATCGTTCCGGATCTGATAGCACTTGTGTCTATTAATCTTCGTGCAGCGGGTGAATATGCAACGTATTGTGGCTTTGAAGTAACCCGACCGGAGGAGAGACTATATGCTCTGGAACTACTCGATCAGGTCGCTCAACCGAGTACGAAAGCCAAAGACGTCACGTTGGCACCGGCTGTTCGAACCGCAACGCGCGTCGCTCGAACCCAGAGCACTCAAGCTCTCGAGCAAATGGGCCTGATGAATGCGATTGAACGAGCGGCTCGTGCCCTCGGATTGAAATTGACCGGCGCAAAACTGGCTCAGATCCTTCCCGTAACCGGCGCGATCATTGGAGGCGGGTTTAATGCGTATTACACCTCGAAGGTCTGTAGGGTGGCTCATTTTCTGTATCGCGAACGATTTCTGGTACAGAAATATGGAATTAATGTGGTCAGTGCCGGTTAAACGGAAGAGCTTTACGATGATAGGCTCTGACACCCTTGGCAAATCGTTTCCATCCGGTTTCCCATTCCCCGAACACTCGATTTTCGCTCCTTTTCGGCCTCATTTCTAGTCAGGTAGTCGGATTTCGAGCAAATATCGATTATTTGGCACATAGTCTTTGAATCGGTCGAAAAATCCCACTTTTTTGCTTCGATCAGATTGCAACGCGTTCCAAAACTGGCGAGGTTTTGCTTGCAATTACGTTTCCCCACATGCATTGTTAAAATGGCTGCATTCCCAGTTTTCAGGGAAACCCACGGTCGAATTTGATCCGATTTCTCTACCGAAAAGTGGATCGCTCTGATACGTAGGAGTCTCGTCTTATCACCACTGAATTCAATGGGAGACATCTACAAAGTCTTTGAGACATTCTATCCATTAAACGGTCTGTGACCTCTTGTGCGGAAAGGAGTTGACCTCCAGTCTTCACCTATGTCCCAGGCCCATTATACACGGATTTCGCTGTTTAAGGTTTTGCCGAAAGCGTGCGATATATGTACCATGGCGGCCTCGTTCTGGCACGTTCGAATCGGTGTTCTGTACTACATTCAGGTTGGATTAGGCGATGAGTGATCGACGTGATGAAGATGTAATCCGGTGTTCTTTCTGCGGTCGTACCGCACACGAAGTAACTTCGATGGTTGCGGGTCCGGAAGTCTACATTTGTGATCGGTGCATCAATGATGCATCAGGAATCGTCCAGAGCGATCTAATCGGGGTCCAACAGACCGCAGGTTCACCGACCCAGACCACGAGTTCTTTACGACGTCTCACTCCCACTGAGATCAAGCAGTCCCTGGATGAATACGTAATTGACCAGGACCATGCAAAAAAGGCGCTCTCCGTTGCCGTTTACAATCACTACAAGAGAATTGATGCCCAGGAGTTCGTTAGCGAGTACAGCGATGTCGAGCTTGAAAAATCTAACATCCTCCTGATCGGACCCACGGGCACGGGCAAAACGCTTCTCGCCAGATCGCTCGCCCGTGTTCTCGACGTTCCGTTCTCCATTTCCGACGCCACTGCCCTAACAGAAGCTGGATATGTAGGAGAGGATGTAGAAAGTATTCTTGCTCACCTCCTTCACGCTGCGGACTTCAATGTCGAAAGGGCCGAGCGAGGGATCATTTACATCGATGAAATAGACAAGGTAGCTCGAAAAGCAGACAACGCATCGATTACGAGAGACGTCTCTGGGGAAGGCGTTCAGCAGGCTCTCCTGAAAATTCTCGAGGGCACCGTCGCTGGCGTGCCCCCTAAGGGAGGGAGAAAGCACCCCGAGCAGAGTCTGATTAACATCGATACGACGAATATCCTTTTCATTTGCGGTGGTGCATTCGACGGACTTAACGACGTCATCGCCCATAGACTTTCGACGAACACCATCGGATTTCTTGCGGACTCGCGTGGGAATATTGAAAAAAATGACCCGGCTATTTTTCAGCTCGTCGAGCCTGATGACCTTTTGCGATTTGGACTCATCCCTGAACTGATCGGACGCCTGCCCGTCATTTCGGCACTCAGTGTGTTGTCCGGAGATGCGATGCGAAATATCCTTCTCGAACCCAAGAACGCGCTTCTCAAACAGTATCAGAAACTTTTCGCGATGGACGGTATCGACTTGATATTCGAAGACAACGCAATCACCTTAATCGTCGAAAAGGCGCTCCGACTGGGCACAGGGGCTCGTGGCCTTCGAGCAGTCTTGGAGGAGACCATGTTAGACATCATGTTTGAGATCCACTCGATGTCGGATGTTGCTTCGTGTCGAATTACCCGGGATACAGTTCTTCACAACTCAGAACCCATTTTTGAAACCAGAAAGGCATCTGCCTAGAACGGACGCTCCCCGAGCCACAACCGGGCATTTTGATGCCCACCACCTGCATAAGCGCACACTCGACTTTTGTACCTTGCCGATATCGTCCGGATAGATGAAGTAGATCTGCGAGCTATAACTCGGATCCGATCTTATCGATCCTTTGCGTAACGCATTCGAATTCAACGACCTGCACTTTTCTCTGTATGCCTCTCGGAAATTACGCGTCAACTCTCAAGTACTACGCGAGCGGGATTTATCGGGAACTGCACAACAAAGACGTATTTCTCTGGGCCCAGGCAATCGCCTTTAAGATACTCGTCACGTTCATCCCTCTTGTCGTCGTCGGAACCGGCCTGATTGCCCAAACCATTCAACCAGAGCGACCGTCGGCACTCATCGACCTGATCATCAAAACGTTTTTGCCTGACTACCAAAGTGGTGAACTCGTGGAGTTCTTACAGCAGCTCCAGCAGGCGTCGGGTACCATCACGCTGATCGGTGTGATCAGCCTTACCGTTACTGCAAAAACGCTCTTTGCTACGCTTCGGGCAGTGCTCGCAAATATCTTTCGTGAAGAGTGGCATGTTCACCGATCTCCGATCCGAGCCTATATATTTGATTTCCGAATGGCATTTCAAGTAGGGGCGTTTTTTGTGCTCTCTATCGTCATCACTCTATTCGTTCAAGGACTGAATACGTCTGCGATTGAAATGTTGTCCGAATTGGGGTACGAAGACACGTGGTTTAGTGATGGGCTTCATGGGGCGTTTCGTTGGTTCGCGTGGCTCCTTCCTCTTTTACTGAGCGCAGTCATGTTTTTCCAACTCATATACTTCACACCCATTCCCAAGCCTCCAACGCGCAGCGCCTGGACGGGAGCAATTGTGGCCGCCTGTCTCTGGGAAATAGCCAAAGTGCCGTTCACGATGTATGTCACCAGACTGGCTTCGTTTCAGGATACATGGATGGCGGCGTTCGGTAGTACCTTCGTTCTGATCCTGGCTCTCGTGCTGTGGGCTTATTATTCCGGGCTTGTCCTGAACGTCGGATCGATCGCTACATTACTTCATGAACGAAAGCATCGCTACGATACTGAATCGGCGCCCGCTCTGGAATAGATGGGTCCATCAATGCCCCTAGCCAAATCGAAAACCGGTGTCGCTAGGCCCAGTGTTTTGTTGAGCGTTCTCATCAAAACCGGTGAACTACTCAGTTTCACTATGCATTTTTTTGCACGCTTTTGGCGCCGACCGTTCGAGTTTAGGGAACTGGATCACCAACCGGACGAAATTGGATCGAAGAGTGTAATTCTCACAGCGGTCACTGGCCTCGCTATTGGTATGGTCCTCGCGATGCAAGGCAGAGGAGCTCTGGTTCCATTCGGAGCAGAGGCCGTGCCCGCTTCGATGATTGAAGAAGGATTTCTTGATCATCTCTCTCCTACCAGGTGCCTGACCGCATGAAATTTGAGCTGGAGCATACAGACTCCTCATCGCAGGCGAGGGCGGGCACCATCGAAACGGATCACGGACTGATCCAGACTCCGGTGTTTATGCCCGTCGGAACCGCGGGTACGGTGAAGGGCGTTTGGCCGTCGGAGTTGGAGTTGATCATCGGGTCACAAATTATTCTCGGAAACACGTATCATCTTCATCTCCGTCCGGGCACCGATATCATCCAAAATGCAGGCGGCCTACATGCCTTTATGCGTTGGAATGGCCCGATTCTGACGGATTCGGGTGGATATCAAGTGTTCTCATTAGCGTCGCGTCGTACAATTTCTGAAGAAGGCGCAGAATTCCAGAGTCACATCGACGGCTCGACCCATCAGTTCACACCTGAATCCGTCATCGACGCCCAGCGGTCCATCGGTTCGGATATCATGATGGTTCTGGATGAGTGCCCTTCCGGAGATGTAACAGAAGAGTACGCTGCTGCGTCGAATAAACTCACGCTCAGATGGGCGGCCCGATGTAAGAAGCGAGTCGAAGAGACAGCTCCACTTTTCGAGCATCAACAGGCACTTTTTGGCATCGTTCAGGGTGTCGTTTACCCCGATGTTCGAAGAGATTCTGCGCGAGCCCTCGTCGATCTCGATTTTCCCGGGTATGCAATTGGGGGCCTGTCGGTGGGAGAGCCAGCTGAAGAAATGTATGCGATGGTTGAAATCGTGAATGAAATCCTCCCATCGGATAAACCACGATATCTCATGGGAGTGGGAACGCCGTCAAACTTGGTTCAGAACGTCGCTCGAGGGGTCGACATGTTTGACTGTGTCATGCCGACGCGCAACGGTCGGAACGGTATGCTCTTTACGACGGAGGGCATTATCAATATCCGAAACCGTAAGTGGCGGGATGATTTTACGCCGATCGACCCTGGCTTGTCCGGAGAAGTTTCGCATGGTTTTTCGAAAGCCTATCTCCGGCATCTATTCATCGCGGGTGAGCTACTCGGCTTACAGATAGCATCTATCCATAATTTGACGTTTTATACGTGGTTGATGAAAGAAGCGAGATCAGCCGTGCTGGAAGACCGGTATAACCATTGGAAGAAAAGTATCCTTCCAAACATCGAAAGGCGCCTATAACGGAATTCGGTTCGAACTCCGGCCATACGCCATCGTATGACCCCGACCCGCAGTGAAGAGGTTCACCACGCATGGCGCGATCATTTGATCTTCCTTCTTTTTATCATTCCACGCTTGTCAGTCGAATCAAGGAGATTCGAAGCCTGTCGGACCCAATGAAGAGAGATCTGTCTCCTTCATTGCTGGATTTTGGTCCCGTAAAATTCCATCTGGCCCGCCATTTCGGCTTTTGCTACGGCGTCGAAAACGCCATTGACATTGCGTATCGAGCACTGGATGAGCATCCTGGCGACCGTATATACTTGCTCTCTGAGATCATTCATAACGAGCGAGTGAACCAAGATCTGAGAGAACGAGGCATTCGATTTCTTCGAACCACGTCGGGAAAGCAGCTCATTCCATTCTCCGAACTGCGCCAAAAGGATATCGTGATCATCCCGGCCTTCGGCACGACCATAGAAATTGAAAACGAACTGACTCAAAAAGGTATTGACATACGCACCTACGACACGACTTGCCCTTTCGTTGAGAAAGTATGGCGTCGTTCCAGTCAGATTGGCGAGAATGAATTCACGGTAATTATCCACGGGAAACGACAACATGAGGAAACACAGGCTACCTTTTCCCATGCTCAGAAGACCGCACCGGTGATCGTCGTTCGAGATCTTGAAGAAGCTCAAATCTTGTCTAGACTTATTTCCGGTGATGGATTTACCGCGCAGTTTTACGATTCCTTTGAGGATCGTTGCTCTAAAGGATTCGATCCAAACAAGGACTTGGTCCGGGTAGGCGTTGTCAATCAAACAACGATGTTGGCTACAGAGACAGCGGCAATTGCGGAATTGCTGAAATCCGCCATGGCCGAACGCTACGGTGCAGAACAAGTTGATGATCACTTCGCCGATACGAGCGATACACTTTGTTATGCCACCAATGAGAATCAGGATGCGACACGCGCCCTCTTAGACCAGGCGGCCGACACAGCCGTCATTGTGGGTGGTATTAATTCATCGAACACGAGTCATCTGGTTGAGATTTGTAAAGAGCAGCTGCCTACTTATTTCATCAGTAGTGCGGACCAAATCTCCGGTTTATCTCGAATCGAACATTTTGATTTGCGCACCAAGAAAATGACGCAGACTGATAATTGGCTGAATTACCGTCCGCCGGTTCGGGTCTTGTTAGGAGCAGGTGCCTCCTGTCCGGATATTATTCTCGAGGAAGTCGTTGCGGAAATCACATCCTCTTTTGAAGGAATTAGAACCAACGAAGATGTCATTTCGGATTTTTCTGAGTCCATAACATGAACGGACGAGCTGTACAATTTTCGGTTAATGTTTAATCCACCCAACCTCCATCTAAATCGCGCTCTAGAATATGGCCTGGTATGAACAGTGGTTCAGTAGAGACGAATATGAAATCGTCTACAGCGAACGAAATGAAGAAGAGGCGATCAGCTTGGTCGATTTGATCGAGCGAACCGTAAAACCAGCTGAAGGATCGGATATTCTGGATGTTGGATGCGGTCGAGGACGACACGCCATTGAGTTTGCCAAACGAGGCTATAATGTCACTGGTCTTGATCTTTCTGAGCGTTCTCTCGAAATCGCGAGAGAAAAAGCGGCGGAAAAAAACCTTGATATCACGTTCATTGCTGGAGACATGAGAAATCCTGTTGGACGGGATCGGTTTGACGGGGTCGTAAACTTGTTCACAGCATTTGGGTATTTCGAACGGTGGGAAGATCATCAAAAAGCCGTCGACGCGATGGCGTCCGCCGTCAAACCAGGTGGGTTCGTAGTCCAAGATTTTCTGAATCGAACCGCCGTTGAGGCCAACCTGATTCCCTCTGATACCAGAACCGTTCGAGGCATCGTGATCGAGCAGCGCAGATGGATCGAGGAAGGTAGGATTCTAAAAGAGATTGTATTCTCAAATGAAGGCGACTCGCATACGTTTTTCGAATCTGTCGCCCTCCTGGACCAGTCAGATTTTGAAGCACTGTATGCAAGCGCTGGCCTGAAACTGGAATCCGTTTTGGGGGACTACTCAGGGGCCCCCTTCGAAGACGATTCTCCCAGAACGATTTTGTTCAGTCGTAGAGTGGGCTAGCGCGTAGCTATACCTGTTGTCCAATGCCGAAGATTTTCGGATCAATATTGCCAGTCATTGTGGTGAGTATCCTCATTGCAGGCTGCTCCCTTTTTTCGACTCGGACGCCCGACGAGCCCCTTGCTGATGCGGGCACCTTCTCGCAGCCAGATACGCCCGAACAAGTCATCGATAACCTCATCGACGCGATCGGTGAAATGAATGCACCCAATTATCGAAGATCTCTGACGGAAGATCTTGTTTTTCATCCAACGGCCTCGGCAGAGGCCCGGGAATCCGTGTTTGCCAATTGGGGCCGCGCTCAAGAGGATCAGTATTTTACTGCCGCAGCAGCGGCCGCGGACTTAAATACCGGGCACGGGCTCGTGCTGAATGATCAGTCCTTCACCATTGTCTCGGATACACAGTATTTGCTCGATGCATCGTACGTCTTGACGATCAACCATCGGCGCCCAGATGCACCTTCAGAAGTACAGGGCAGACTCCAATGGCTGGTCGAACAGCGCTCAAACGGGCTTTGGGATTTAAAAGAATGGACGGATCGGGAATTAGGCGGAAAGACCTCGTGGAGCGATTTGAAAGCCGAATTCATGAAGTAACGTGATAATGTCACGATCGAAAGAGAACCCCAAATGAAAAAGCCGATATTGTTTATCGCAGCAGCTTGGGTGTTCTCAATGGTTGGGGCCTGCAACCCTTTCGCTCCTGCTCTGGAGGAAGGAGACCCGTTCGGCGGACTGATAGGAGATCAAACTACGATCGACGGCTTCTTCACGATTTTCCGGAACGCGTACGAACTGCGGGATCTATCGCTGTATGAACCGCTGTTAGACTCGTCATTTACTTTTCTATGGAGAGACTTCGACGCGCAGGTGGATCGCGAGTGGGGATTCGCTCAGGATTTGGAAACAACGCGACGACTATTTCAGAACTCGAGTCTGATCCGATTGCAGTGGAATCAAATAATTACGCAGGACGATTTGGTACCCCAATTAGACGTTCGCGTTGTTCGGTCGTTCAACTTGACGGTAACACTTGAACAGGGTGATGTATTTCGAACGGATGGAAATGTCAATTTCAATCTTACTCGGAGGGACTCTTTGGCGGTGTGGAGACTTAAACGATGGCGCGATGAAAGCGAGTTGTAGCAGGAATCGCTCGCCACACGCCACGGCATAATTCACGCAGTTCAGATCTGTGAGTAGTGATAACGCGGCGATCATCTCCTAGATTAAGAGAACGGCACGGTTTGATCTTTCAAGAGACTTTCTAGCGCGATGGATAAAGCACTCGCTTACGCAGAAGAACATTTCGACGGATTTGTCACCGAGCTCAACGAACTGCTCCGCATCCCTTCTGTCAGTACAAATCCAGATCACAATTCGGATGTTCGCCAGGCAGCCCAGTGGCTGTCCGATCATCTTAAATCTCTCGGAATTGAAAGCGTCGAGATAATGGAAACGGCTGGACACCCTGTGGTTTACGCCGAGTCCATGGTAGATCCAGACCTCCCCACCCTATTGGTCTACGGGCACTACGATGTTCAGCCTCCGGATCCGCTTGAGCTGTGGGATTCGCCTCCGTTTGAGCCAGTAGTGAAAGACGGCGTTCTGTATGCTCGGGGCTCTTGCGACGACAAGGGCCAGCTCTTCATGCATCTCAAGGCCGCCGAATCCTATTTCAGGACCGGAGATGCGTTGCCACTGAACGTCAAGTATATCTTTGAGGGGGAGGAGGAAAACGGATCGGAAAACCTGCCAGCTTTTATTGAAGAAAACAAAGAAATGTTGACGGCGGATGTGGTTGTGATTTCGGACACTGCACTGTTCGGTTCGGGCGTGCCATCGATTACATATGGACTCAGGGGATTGGCTTACGTCGAGATCACGCTGACCGGACCCGATCGTGATCTTCATTCTTGCGTGTACGGCGGCGCCATCGAGAATCCGGTAAACGTGATGGCCCGGATGATTTCTGCGCTCCATGATGATGACTTTCGAGTCACCATTCCAGGCTTTTACGATGATGTCATACCTCTCACCGACGAAGAACGGAAAACTTTTGCTTCCCTTCCATTTGATGATCAAGAGTGGATCGAAGAGGTGGGTGTAAGTGTGGCTCGAACGGAACAGGGATACTCGATCCTCGAGGGCACGACAGCCAGGCCGACGCTGGATTGTAACGGAATATGGGGCGGCTATATCGGCGACGGAGCCAAAACTGTGCTTCCATCGAAGGCGAGCGTCAAGATCTCGATGCGACTGGTCCCCGATCAAACTCCAGAGGATATCACAGAGAAATTGAAAAAGTATTTCGAGTACAATACGCCGCCGACCATGAAGCTCACGTTCACAGATCTTCACGGTGGAAACGGAGCTCTCGTTGACACGGAGAGCACCGCCATGGCCGCGGCCTCAGAAGCCATGGAGGGCGTTTATGGAGAAAAGCCCTATTTCGTCCGAACCGGTGGGAGTATCCCGATAGTCGCCGAATTCAAGAAATTGTTGGGATTGGATACCGTGCTTATGGGGTTCGGATTGGACTCTGACGCCATCCACTCCCCCAACGAGTGCTTCGGACTGGATCGATTCAGGGATGGAATACGATCCATCATCCGATTTATGTCCATCT
>SMXL01000117.1 GCA_004356385.1 Bacteroidota bacterium | reverse complement strand
TCCAGCCTCTCGGATCCGTACCCCAATCACTCGTTGTTGCGGGTGGTATTGAGAATGTGGTCAAGAATCGATTGGGAATTTCCTAGTCCGCTCAATCCCTGTTTAATAATCCACATTATTCTGAACGAATAACCCTATGACAAGACCCACTGTGGTAACCATGCCCGGAGACGGCATTGGTGCAATCGTTTTACCCGAGGCACTCAAGGTACTCGACGCCGTTGAGTGCGAGGCGGACTATGTGCACGCGGATATTGGTTGGGAATTTTGGAAGAGCGAGGGAAATCCGCTCCCGGAACGAACGATCGATCTTCTTCGTGAACATAAATTGGGACTCTTTGGAGCGATTACTTCCAAGCCCAAAAATGAGACCGGAGTTGAACTTAGCCCAGAGTTACAGGACCAAGGCCTGGTCTATTTCAGTCCGATTGTGGCCATGCGTCAATTATTCAATTTGGATATTTGTATTCGACCATGTCGCTCATTCGAAGGGAATTTGCTCAATTTTGTGCGTCAAACAGCGGGAGGTGGATTTGAAGAGCCGCCCGTCGACGTGGTGGTTTTCAGGCAGAACACCGAAGGTCTGTACTGCGGTATTCAGTGGACGAATCCGCCGAGCGAAGTGCGCGAAGCCTTGGCCTCTCATCCGAAATACAAACCCTTCGCTGAAATCCCGAGCGCGGATCTTGCGATGGCTATTCGCCTTTTTACGAGAAACGCGTGTCAAAGAATATTACAAAGTGCTTTCGAATATGCAGCGACGTATGGCTACAGTTCAGTTACGGTCTGTGAGAAACCCAATGTACTGCGGGAAACTTCTGGGATGATGGAAGAGGAGGCCCGGAGGATCCACGAGAATTTCCCGGACATTCAGCTCTGGTCGACGAACATCGACGCGCAAATGATGTGGCTTACCAAGAACCCGGAGGATTACGGTGTGATCGTTTCAGGAAATCTTTTTGGTGATATAGTTTCGGATGCGTTTGCGGGGTTGGTCGGTGGGTTGGGCTTCGCTTGTTCGGGGAATATTGGCGATGATGTGGCCGTGTTTGAGCCGACACACGGATCGGCTCCGAAATATGTTGACCTTGACCCGTCGATCGTAAACCCGATCGCTATGATTCTGAGTGCAGCCATGATGCTGGATCATATGAACGAGTCGAAAAAGGCAACCCGTATCCGAGCGGCCGTTTCGTCGGTGGTTATCGAAGGACGGGTTCGGACCTATGACATGATGCGAATTCCTGGAGGATCGAAATCGATCGGGCAAGGAGCGGCAACCACCCAACAGATGACAGAAGCAATAATTGAGGCGCTTGATTAGCTTCAGATTATGGGCACAAGAAAAACGGATAGATCATCCATGGAGCGTAACGGCAATGCCGGGAGGGCGGATACCAACACGCGGTCGGATTTATTCGTGTCCATATCGGGCGATGACTCAGGCGAATTGATTGTCGATATTCAGTCCAAAGTTGAAGCATTTTATGGTTCTTCGATTCGGAAATCTGTGACGGACGCTTTGAAGGTGTTCGGATTTCAGAGTGGAATAGTAGAGGTAATCGACCGCGGCGCACTTCCGTTTGTAATCAGAGCTCGCCTGGAAACGGCGTTGCGGCGCGCCGGATTCAAAGGCGATGCCCTCGTGAAGCGCCCGAGACTCAAACCTCAATCGACAGCGAAGGACCGCCTCCGCCGATCAAGACTCTATTTGCCCGGGAATGAGCCGAAATTTATGATCAATGCCGGCTTGCACGATCCCGATGCCATCATTCTGGACCTGGAGGATTCCGTCCATCCGGAGGAAAAGGATTCGGCCAGGCTCGTGGTTCGAAACGCACTCGCAGAAGTAGATTTCATGGGAGCCGAACGAATGGTGCGTATCAACCATTTTCCGCTTGGTCTCGCGGATCTAGACGAGATTATCCCCGAATCGCCAGATTTAATACTTCTTCCCAAAATCGAAAGTGCGACTGAAGTAAGACAGGTTCAGAATCGGATTAACAAAATTCAAAAAAGCAAAAGACAGGATAAAGTAATCTGGCTTCTGCCCATCTTGGAATCTGCGCTTGGTATTGAGAGGGCATTTGAGATCGCATCAGCAACAGATACGGTTGTGGCTCTCGCGATGGGACTGGAAGATTATACCGCAGACCTGGGTGTTCGAAAAACGCGGGAAGGGAAGGAATCACTGTACGCGAGAATGAGGCTCGTGAATGCCGCAAGAGCGGCCGGAATCCAGGCAAACGATTCGGTGTTCAGCGATGTGGGAGACCCGGAGGGATTGTCCGCCTGCGCCTCCCGATCCAGAAACATGGGTTATGAAGGAATGGGATGTATCCATCCCAGGCAGATTCAGCTGATCCACGAGGCATACGCTCCCACATCCGATGAAATTGGCCAGGCTCAAGAAATTTGCACGGCCTTTGACGCCGCAGAATCCGAAGGATTGAGCGTAGTCAGTTTGGGATCGCGGATGATTGATCCGCCTGTGGTATTGCGTGCGAAACGGTTGATAGAGAATGCCCGTAAGGCGGGGCTTATTCAGTAAACGGGAAAAACGATGAACCAGAGAAGGGTTCGCCAAGAATAATGCGTATGGGAAAAGAGTTATCAGAACCGTCTTTCGTAGTTAATAAGCTTGGAAGACGTGTTCCTGTCGAAGTCAACGGGATTCGGGTGAAACCTTACAGGGGAGCCAAGGGAGTAAAGCCGCAAGGCCGAAAGTATGGTCCGCCCATACGTTCCAGCAGAGATTTCCCAAAGAGCGGAGACAAACGCGTCCCGGATTTGGAAACGGCGCTCAAGAAATGCGGACTTAAGAATGGAATGGTCATTTCGACGCATCACCATCTTCGTAACGGAGACCAGGTCGCATTGACGGCGCTCCAGACGGCAGGAAAGATGGGGGCGAAAGGCCTGGTCTGGTTTCCCAGTGCTTCTTTTCCTTGTCAGGAGCCGGTCATCGATTTGATGAAGAAGGGTGTGGTACATCACATCGAGGGCAGTATGAATGGCCCGCTTGGTGAATATTGTTCCAGAGGCAAAATGAAGGGGATGGGTGTCCTCAGATCCCACGGAGGGCGCTGGCAGGCCATTCAGGACGGCGAAGTCAAAATCGATATCGCAATCATAGCCGCCCCAACGGCCGATTCATTTGGAAATGCCGACGGATCTCACGGCCCTTCAGCGTGTGGCTCGCTCGGCTTCGCCCTTGCCGATTCGATTTATGCTGAACATGTGATCGTGGTCACCGACAATCTCGTTCCCTTTCCGTGTCATCCGTGGCAAATTCAAGGCAATAACGTGGATTACGTCGTGGAGGTTGAATCGATTGGAGACCCGGCCAAAATAGTTTCTGGCACCACCAAGGTCACTAAGAGCCCAGATCGTCTTTTGATTGCAGAATATGTCGCGAGGTTCATCCGCGATGCCGGAATAATGAAAGACGGATTTTCATTTCAAGCCGGAGCGGGTGGAATTGCCTTGGCTTTCATTGGTTTTCTTAAGGAAATGATGCAGGAAGCCGGTGTCAAAGCCCGATTCGTTAGAGGCGGATCGACACAGTATCTGGTTGATATGCTTGAGGAAGGCCTGACCGACTATATCCTGGATGGACAAACGTTTGACCTGGCGGGTGTTGAATCCATCGGCTCGCATCCAAACCACGTGGCCACATCACCGTTCACGTCTTACAACTATCACGGGAAAGGAAATTTCGCGAGCCTTGTGGATGCCGTCGTGCTTGGAGCGACAGAAGTGGATATCAATTTTAACGGCAACGTGGTCACGCATTCCGACGGACTCTTGCTTCATGGAATCGGAGGATGGCAAAATTGCCTAGCGGGTCGCTGTACCATTCTGGCCGTACCTGCGTTTCGTGATCGAATTCCGGTGATCGTGGATGAAGTAACGACGATCACAGGACCCGGAGAACTGATCGATGTAATCGTGTGTGAGAGAGGTATTGCGATCAATCCCCGTCGGAAAGATCTCTTGCGTAAGCTTCGAAATTCGGATTTACCCATTCGACCAATCGAGGATATTCAGAAAGAAGTAAGACGGCTTTTGGGCGGAAAACCGGAGAAACCCCGCATCTCTGATATACCGGTCGCCGTAGTCAAGTGGGTCGATGGAACGGTTATCGATACGGTATGGCAAGTGCCCGAATAAGAAAGCCCGCGAGATTGGGGACCCGTAGCAGGTCCAAAAACGTGTAGCCACCGTAGAAGAAGTAATATTTCAAAATCGAAATTGATGTAATAATGAAGTCTCATCGCCACTTTGTATCCGCGCTTGTCCTTTGTGCTGTTACAGCATTTCCGGGTGTCCTACAGAGCCATGGTCAATCCTATCCGACAGACGACCCTGTGATTCAACAGATGTGGGAGGAGGGGATCAATAACTCACAAACCGAGGTTTTGGCCCATCGCCTCATCGACTATTACGGCCCTAGATTGGCCGGATCGCCCAATCTAGCAGCTGCCCAGGACTGGCTGGTGGAGACGTACGAAAGCTGGGGTGTTCCGGTTCGAAAAGAGGAGTACGGTACATGGAATGGCTGGCAGCAAGGGACGCTTCACGTCGATATGCTGGAACCGCGTGTTCGAACCATGGAGACTCATCTGCTGGCATGGAGTCCCGGTACAAACGGGACGGTCAGAGGTGAAGTGGTGATTCCGCCGGAGGGGATGGACGGTGAGTCGGCCGTTGAATGGCTCTCTACAATCCGGGGGAAATTCGTCCTTCTTTCCGCTCCTGAGCCCATGTGTCGTGCCAGTCAGGAGCTTGAGAAATATGCCCGTGAAGAGACCGTCGAGCGTATTGACTCTATTCGTACAGCGAACCGAAGGGCATTCGGAGCCAGAACGAGACCCATAGTAATGGCAACCGAGGATTCTCCCACTGTTGCTGTTGATTCCGCGGGAGCAGCCGGTGTGATTACGTCGAGATGGTCCGGCGGCTGGGGTGTGAACAAAGTCGTTAGTACAAGTGCGAAGCATGCGGTTGGATTCGATATGTCGTGCGAAGATTATGGACTGCTGTTCCGATTGATTGAGAATGGAACGACACCGGTGCTACAGGTAAGTGCAGAAAGCCAGGATCTTGGTGTCGTACCTCAATTCAATGTGATCGCCCAATTGACGGGAACGGAGTTGCCAGATGAATATGTGTTGCTTGGCGCTCATTTGGATTCATGGCATTCAGCGAGCGGCGCTACGGACAACGGGACCGGTTCGATTACCATGCTCGAAGCAATGCGTATTCTGAAAACAGCCTATCCCAATCCTCGTCGGACCATTATGGTGGGCCATTGGGGGGCGGAAGAAATGGGGCTGATCGGTTCGAGTTCTTTTAGAGAAGACCATCCCGAAGTGGTCGATGGACTTCAGGCTGCTTTCAATCAGGATAACGGGACGTGGCGATTTGAACGGATTGAAGGTCAGGGATACCTCAATTCTGCCGCCCACATTCCTAAGTGGATGGCTGTCGTACCCAGAGAACTTGCGGACACAATTTTACTGGAATTACCCGGTCCGATGAATAATTCCGGGAGTGACCATACATCGTTTGTCTGTGCCGGCGCGCCGAGTTTCCGACTGCAATCGCCGTATGACGAATATCGGCAGTATACGTGGCATACCAATCGCGATACGTACGATAAAATTGTTTTCGACGACTTGAAGGACAATGCAACGGTCGCGGCGATGCTGGCCTATATGGCCTCGGAAGATCCCGTTCGATTTGATCGAACAAGAGCGAATCTGCCGGTGACCTCTCGTTCAGGTCGGCCCAGACAAGTTGGAGCCTGTCGCCCGGCGAGGCGAGAGCCGAGGTAGATTCAACGCAAACAAGAGAAATGACGTCTAGTCGTCAGGAAGCTCTTCGCGAACTGGAGCGAATTGAACAAGGTGGAGCATTTATTGGGCTCTCCCGGCGTCCAACGGCCTCAAAGACCGAGCATGACGGTAAGTTGGCCGATTTGGTTGCTGGAGTAACGCGAAGACGGCGCTGGTTGGACTTTCTGGTAGACCAGTTCTATCAGGGGGACCCAGCGCTGTTAGAGCCCAAAGTCCGAATTATCCTTCGCATGGGATTGTACGAATTACTCCATACTCGTACGCCTGATCACGCGGTCGTAAACGAAATGGTCGACTGTGCTAAGGCTGAGGTGGGTAAACGAGTTACCGGGTTGGTGAACGGAATTCTCAGACGTACGATAAGAGAGAAAAACAGATTGCCCGTCCCGATGGGTACCGGACCCGTGGATGCACTCGCAATTGCTCACTCGCATCCCACCTGGATGGTTGAGCGATGGATCGATCGTTTTGGGGAAGCGAAAACGATCGCTCTGCTTGAGCACAACAATGAACGACCTCGATTCGGAATTCGACTCCGAACGCAGCAAAGCACCCAGCACCGATCTGGACTTTTGGAAGAGATGGGGGTTGACGGGGCCCAGGAGTCCCCTTTTTTCGAGGACTTCATTCGGTCGACTCGGCTCAGTCCATTCTTTAAGAAAGAACTCGTTCAGGACGGTACGCTCCTCATTCAGGACGAAGCCGCTGGGGGTGTTGTTCGAGTGATGGATCCGCAACCTGGCGAGAGAATTTTGGATGCCTGCGCCGCCCCAGGTGGCAAGGCGATATACATGGCGGATCGGGTAGGCTCAACCGGACTCATCTTGGGTGTCGACAAGAACAAATCCCGTGTTCGACTTCTGGAATCAGAAGCCGCTCGATTGAATCTTCCGCAGGTCGAGACACGGGTTGTGGACCTTCGGGAATGTTCCGAGTCCGAGTTCGGAGAGCCGTATGACAAAGTCCTGTTGGACGCGCCCTGTTCGGGGTTGGGCGTTTTGTCAAAAAGAGCAGATCTAAGGTGGAGGACGAGCCCGGAGCAGATTCTGCAGCTGTCGAGGCTCCAGGACGCACTTCTTGACAGTGTAGCTCGATTTGTGAAGCCCGGTGGAATCCTTGTCTACGGAACGTGCACACTGGAGCCCGAGGAAAACGAAGATCGGATTGGTGCCTTTTTGGACCGGAATTCGGCATTCACGATTGAATCAGCAGCAGACTATGTCCCCAATGCGATGGTGAATGCAGAAGGATTTTACAGAACCCTTCCGTTCGAGCATGAAATAGACGGCGTTTTCGCCGTCAGGATGAGAAAATCGAACTGATAGGGGGAGTAATCAGTCCCTTTGAAACCTTGATGGCTATCACGCATACGTCATGCAGCCGTCAAATCTTGTCCGGTACGATCACATTTCTGTGAGTTGGACCTTTCTGCATGAAGCCTTGCATGAATTTCTGCATGACTCGCTTACATCATTTCGTTGCCTCCCGTCGGCGTTTTAGGACGCTGGTTGTCCCCCTCGTTTTATCCAGTTTCTTGTTGTCAGGGCCGGTTCTCGGACAGAAAGTTGCCAAATACGGCGCAGATTTCCTGGCTGGCGGTGTGGGTGCCAGAGCGCTGGGAATGGGTGGCGCACACATTGCTATTGCCTCAGACGCCAATGCAGGCTACTGGAACCCTGCCGGGTTGGAAGGGATCACGTATCCCGAAATTTCCTATATGCATGCAGAGCGGTTTTCAGGTGTGGTCACGTTTGATTTCGCCGGCATAGCCTGGCCGCTTTCGGATATTTCTACCATCGGTATTTCGTTTTACCGGAGCGGTGTAAACGATATCAAGAACACGCTGGACGCCTGGGACTCTGAACGCAATGCTCCAAAACCGAATC
>SMXL01000116.1 GCA_004356385.1 Bacteroidota bacterium | reverse complement strand
CGTGATTTCCAGCAAATGTTCCACCGTATACACTCGAACGGCCTGCGTATCGCTCAAAGGATTGAAGAGCCCGTAAACGGTGAATACGGCGTCCGTTCGGGTTGGCGGTATGATTGCTTCCTCACAGGCCATCAACCCGATTGCGAGTAGCAGAAAACTTCCTAAACCGACGATATATGACCCCGTGCGCATCAATTGACTTCGATCTTGATTCCAAAGGATGGAATAAACGGCAGCTGATCGGCTCTCTGGAGAGTGAATACATCCAGATAAAAAATATTCGATCGATCGTATGCGTTCAGGATACTCCCTTGAAGTGTGATCTTAGCGCCTCCCGCCTCAAACTTTCGCTCCACCGATAAATCCAGGCGGTGATAGGTCGGTAGAATACCATTAAACGGTCTTTCGTAAATCACCCTACGGTCGCCGGGCTCACCGAAGACGTTGATAGCCGTATCCATGAGCACAAATCCGTCAAATCCCAACGCCCGGTTGTATGGCAGTCCTGATCCGAACTGCCAACGAGCGGTCAGATCAAATTTCTTCACTTTCATCGACGCCAGAATATTCACCTGGTGGCGTCTGTCATGCGCCGGTCGGAATCGAAACTTGGCAGTTCCAAACCAGAGTTCCAATGACTCCTGTTTAGCGTCGTACTTGACCGATGAGAGTCCGTAGTTGATCTGTCCGTAAAACTTCGGCGTCTGGTACTCTAGACGAATATCCATTCCGACAACATCTCCATCGGCCGGTTGAATCCGGGTCGTCAATCTCGGGAATGCCGTCCACTCGGCAATGAATAAATTCGAATACCATTTCCGGAAGCCTTCTACGGCCACATCCAGCCCGCGTGATATCCTATAATTGTATCCGAGAATAAGATGAACGGCTCCAGGAACTCCGCTTAACTTCGGTACTGCCGCCCAGGCAGTAAAAACACTCGTTGCATCGCGACGATCACTTACACCAATGATTTCCTGGTGGTAAAGCCCCATCGCTCCGCTGAATCGTTGCGGGCCCACTTCGTAGGAAGCGCGTATTCTGGGCTCGATATACGTTTCTCTCTTACTGGGAAATGAATGGATCCGAACGCTGGGAGCCAGACTGAGACCAGGCATCGGCTTGAATTCAGGTTCGGCGTAAATTCCAACTTCAGTAACCCACTCCTGATCAAACGCGAAGTTTTGAAAAAGCCCACCCAGCTCACTCGTCAGGTTCAGGGTGCGAGCAAAAAGCCCCCACTTTATGTCGACCAGCCCCCCGTAAAACGTCAGATCCGCGGATGTATTTACTCTGGATGTCCTCGCTGACCGAATCGGCGTCGCATCGGGACCCAGTTCGCTGGTTAATAGGGAATATCCGATTTTGAATTCGGCGAGTACCGGAACGCTCCCGGGTAAAACAAGATAGCGGAGACCCGCCATCTGATTTCTCCACCTAACCTCTGCCAGAGGAGTTTCGCCAACGTCTTCTCCAATTCTACCGCGGTCGTAGGTCCTTAGAAGAGTGATAGAGAGGCGGCTATCGCGCGTAAAGGAGGAATGTAATTTGAAAAAGAAGTCGTCGAACTGAAACGGAACCGGTCTCTTAATTAGATGTGTGGCTCCCTGCTCGATAATCGAATGACGGATCGACATTAGAAACGAATGCTTTCCGGATTCATCCAACGGTCCTTCCAGTCGCATGCCAATAATAAACGGAGAGGCCGTTATGGCGCCCGCGAATCTTCTCTTGTTTCCATGGCGAGTCGTCACGTCTATAACTGAGGATATCCTTCCCCCATATCGGGCGCCAAATCCTCCCGCATAGATATCGACACTGTTTAGAATATCCGATGGGAACGCAGAAAAGAATCCAAGGATGTGAAACGGTTGATAGAGCAGCACCCCGTCAAGCAGTACGAGATTTTGCCAAGGCTCTCCTCCTCGAATAAAAAACTGGCCGCCCTGATCTCCGATGGTGACGACACCCGGCAGCAGGGTCAGATAAGAAGCGAGGTCTCCAGCAATATCGACACTCGGTATGCGATCAATCTCTGCGGGCAGCACCGTTTGCAATCCGGCTAGGACTCTTGCTGCACCGGCGGTTCGCGCCGCATCGACTACGATTTCGCCTAGCTGCTCCGTGTCTGGCACGAGCGCGACGTTGTATGAATGGACTTCGTCTCTGGCAAATTGCAACGTATCTGCGTGACTCACAAATCCGACGAAGGAAACCACAACGACGTACGTACCCGGTACGAGTCGCCCAACAGCGAAAAATCCGTCGTTGTCGGCCGCAGCGCCGAATAGATCTCCCGACGCATCTCTAAGATAAACATTCGCCCCAGGCAGAGCTTCACCGTTTGATTGGTCCGAAATAAAACCCCGCAATGTGGCCGTTTGCGCGTACGTAACGGATGGCAAAAGAGAACCGAGCACAAGCAGAAAAACCGCAGTTGCTCTAGACGGCGCTTTAGTTCGCTTTGACTTCCAAAGCACTGAGGGGAAACGAGGTATGGTGATATACAAACAGATCAGATTCTCGGTGTGGGCGGAGCAACCCTTATTGCTCGAAAAATCGTTTCGTACCTACCGTTACCTTTACGGCATGTTCTGGTAGGGCAGTGGGAAATCACCCATGCAGAAAGTACACGATCGTCGTGATTTCGGTAACAATTCCGTCGATAGTGCGTGAGACGGCGCCAGTGAATCTCTGGTTATCGTGATTGAATGAAGCGTCAATTCGGATTATACACCTTATTTCTGACCATGGCGGTGCTCTCTGCCAACGCCCAATCGTCCGGGTCGATCTCCGGGTTTGTTCGAGATGCACAGACGGGTGAAACACTATTGTTTGCGAATGTCTACCTGGCGGAATCTCCGTATGGCGCCGCCACGAATTCCGATGGGTTTTACGTGATTGCCGGTATTCCGGCAGGAGAGTATACCGTCACTGTTTCTTACCTGGGGTATGAGACCCTCTCGCAACGAGTGGCCGTTAAAGAGAGCCGCGGTCTGCGACTGGATCTAGAGCTCGCTCCGTTCAGCTTCGAATTTGGTGCCGTTACTGTGGAGGCCGATCGACTGGAAGCAGAAGACGCCCGACAGCTCAGCCTTGCGAAGCTCACGGCAGCGCGCATTGTAAACTTGCCGAGTATCCTAGAGCCCGATGTGTTTCGCTCGCTCCAACTTTTGCCTGGGATAAAAGCCGCCTCCGACTATTCAAGTGGTCTCTATATCAGGGGCGGGACGCCAGATCAAACCCTCATTCTCTTGGATGCAACGACGGTTTACAATCCATCCCATTTCTTTGGTTTCTTTTCGACGTTTAACGCTGATGCGCTGAAGGAGGTGCGCGTTTACAAAGGCGGCTACCCTGCCGAATTCGGTGGACGAATTGGTTCGGTCGTTGACTTGTACAACAAGGACGGCAACCGGAGAGAAACGAAAGGCCGTGTGAGCTTTGGCATTCTGGCGTCTCGGCTTCTTCTTGAGGGTCCGTACAGTAAGGGTTCCTGGATGATCGCGTTTCGGAGGACGACACTGGAACCGTTATTGTCGGCATTTCAAAAACAGGACATTCAAGGGATCCCGAATCAATTCTATTTCTACGATGTGAATGCCAAAGTCAATCTGGATCTATCTCCTAATGACAAAATTTCAATCGCCACCTATGCCGGAAGGGATTTCCTCGATATCGAGGTCATTGAGGACACGGACATCCTTTTGGAGTATGGTAACCGAACTTTCAGTGCGAGATGGACCCACATTCTCTCCGAGACAGCCTTTTCTGGGATCACGTTCACCTCGTCACGCTATTTCAGCAACCCGAAATTCAGTATAGCAGGAACAAACGTAACGCGAGACAACACGGTCGACGATTTCTCATTAAAGGCAGACCTCGAACTGCTATTCAACAGCAAACACTCTCTGAAATTGGGAACGTGGACGGGCTTGTTCAAGCTACGTTTGCTGGACCGCTTTGATAATCTTGATTCTTTTTCTGAGCGCATCCGTACGGGGTACGGTTCAGCTTACGCACAGCATACGTTTAGCGCAGGATCAGGACTGACACTCACGAGCGGATTGCGGGCCAGTTACTTTGGAAACGGAGAGTATTTCCGGATCGAACCTCGAATGTCTGCGGATTATAGACTGAAGGAAAACATTAGGCTTCAGCTTAGCGCCGGCCGTTACCATCAGTTTCTGACGCTCATTTCAAACGAAGCGTTCTCCGGTTTCGATGTCTGGCTTACGACTGCGGATGGTGTCCCGCCGTCCTATGGCGATCAGTTTGTCGGAGGAATCAAGTGGTTATTACCCAATGGATATCAACTGGAAATCGAAGGGTACTATCGTACGATGATGGCCTTGTTCGAATTGGATCCTTTCGTTGGCGATCCGGCCGGCCTCAATTACGAAGAGTATTTTCACTTCGGCAGCGGATGGGCGTCTGGTTTAGAAATATTTCTGGAGCGCTCTGTAGGTCGTTTGAATGGGTTTTTTGGTTATTCATTCTCGGTGACGCGACGCCGGTTTCCAACCATCGACGAAAACCGTTCCTACCCCCCCAAGTATGATCGAACGCACGATTTGAAACTGGTATCCAGTTTTGAGCTGGGGCGAAACTGGAATGCGACAACGGCATGGTCGTACGCCACTGGGCAGGCTTATACGGAGCCCGCCTCCCGATATCGACTCAACGACTTCCCATTCGGATCCGAACCCATCGATGCGATCGTGAGTCCCTTTAATCGGGCGAGACTCCCGGACTATCACCGGCTCGACATAGGATTTGAAAGGCGGGGTCGCTTTTTCGGGTTTGCCGACTACACGTTTCGATTTCAGGTACTGAATGCCTATGCGAGGGAGAATACGTGGTTCTATTTCTTCGATTTTGAAGACGACGACACCGTGGATCGAACAACAGTGCCACAAATTCCAGTACCGATACCGAATCTTTCGATCACGATAGATTTCTAATTCAGCCGAAATATGATACGACCGACAATGATTGCCTTATTCGCCTTGGTCGCGACGGCCTGCGATACGACCAGCTCTTCAGATCATGAGGAGGAAGTCGTCGTGGAATCCTACCTGGTTGCGGGTGAGTCCATTCCGGTGGTCCGACTGACGAGGACCACCGATATCGGTAGTCGTTACGATGCGAATGAGCTGGCGATTCGGGATGCGTCCATCCGCGTCCGACTCCTTTCGGAAACCGGCGACACTGAAGTTGAAATTGAGTTCGAACACGACGAGAGTCGTCCAGGTGTCTACAAACCGGCCGGTTTTCATATCGTTCTGGCGGAAAGAACGTATTCGCTCGTGGCAACGGTGCCGGGGCACGGAAGTATCGCGGCCGAGACCATTGTGCCCGGCATGTTCTCGATTAAAAGTGTAAGTGCTTCATCGATCCAGTATCAAGCGCCCACTCAGTTCGAACAAAACGTGACGGCGAGTGCTTATCCCGGACGGCAGAGTATTTTCATTTTTTCGCTGGAGGCTCTCGAGCCGAGTATCGCGTCGCTCACTCCGTTTTATCTCGACGCGATTTACGAGATTTCGTCTGGCGAGGACTATGATCCAAATAGCCTGGATGTGAATGAGCTTGATCACTTTCTAAAAAACTCGTCGCCACCCATCAGCGAGGGTAACTATGAAGTGAATACGGACGGGACCTTGACGATCCCCCTTCCCTGGTTTGCCATCGTGTTTTATGGCCAGAATCGGGTATTCACAAGCGCCATCGACGATGCTCTATTCGATTTTTTAAGGTATCAGCAGGTTCAGCAGGGGGGATCGACCCTCTCACCAGGCGAAATACCTGACATCCTCGATCATATCGATGGTGGACGGGGGGTGTTCGGCAGTTTCTCGCAGGTCTCGTCCGTTGTAGAGATTTTGCGTTAGAGTTTTTAACGGTAGCTGCTCTGCGTCTTTATATTGGCCCGTCCCCCCGACCATCCCGAACGCGGTCCCTGCCGCCGTGCCCATGCGGAAATTCCAATGGAAACTAAAGTCAATTGACGACGAGGCTCTGATTGATCGTCTTCGGACAGAGCTCAACGATTTGCCTTCCGAGTTGGCTCAAATGCTAGTTCAGCGGGGAGTCACCTCGTTTGATGAGGCACATTTTTTCTTTCGTGCCAAGCTCGAGGACCTGCATGACCCGATGCTGATGACCGGCATGAACGACGCCGTTGACAGAATTCTCGGTGCGATTGAAAACGAAGATCAAATTTTTGTATACGGGGACTACGATGTGGATGGCACCACGTCAACGGCTTTACTGACGGGGTTCCTGAAAAGCCTCGGCTCCCGGGTCGAATTTTTCGTTCCCAATCGATTCGAACATGGATACGGACTGAGTCGTCAGGGAATTGACGTTTGCGCAGAAGGCGGAGCCAACCTAATCGTGGCTCTCGACTGCGGCATTACTGCAATTCAAGAAGCCGAATACGCTAAATCGCTGGGAATTGATTTGATCATATGTGATCACCACACCCCGCACGACCGACTCCCGGACGCGGTCGCCGTACTCGATCCGAAGCGTGATGATTGTACGTACCCCTTCAAAGACCTTTGTGGATGCGGAGTCACATTCAAACTCGTTCAGGCCCTGTTGTCGGCCTTGAAAAAGGACCCCGAGGAGGCCGTTCCCTATTTGGACCTGGTCGCTCTCGCAACCGCCGCCGATGTCGTTTCGGTTACGGGAGAGAATCGGATTCTGCTTAGAGAAGGAATTGAGCGGCTGAGATCCGATCCACGCGTTGGTATACGAGCTCTTGCGGAGGAGTCTCGTACGCGTCTCAGCGACTGCACTGTCACGTCCATCGTATTTGGAATTGGACCACGGATCAATGCAGCAGGTCGACTGGGAGATGCGGGGCGAGCCGTGTCTCTACTCATGACGAATGACGCCGTGGAAGCCGCGGCTCGGGCCAGACAGTTGGAACGACTGAATCAGGAGCGCCGTGTCCTGGATAAAGAAACGCTTGACGAAGCCGTCTTGATGGCTGAGCGGCTTCTTCTGTCTTCCGATCGTCATTCGATCGTCCTGCACCAAGCGGACTGGCATATGGGCGTGATAGGCATTGTAGCAAGTCGATTGGTAGATCGATTCTATCGTCCGACTGTTATGCTAACGACCGTGAACGGCAAGGCCAAGGGTTCGGCTAGAAGTATCAACGGAATCAACGTATTCGAAGCAATTCGGTCCTGCGAAGACATCCTTTCCGAATTTGGTGGACACGATTACGCGGCTGGCCTTTCGCTTCCAGTCGAAAATATTGAGGAGTTCATTCGCCGTTTCGAGGAGGGCGTTTCTAGTCAGGTGAGTCCAGAACTTATGGATCCCGTCATCCACCTGGATGCAAAGCTTTCCTTCCGCTCAATTGACAAACGATTTTGGGCTGTATTGAAGCAGTTCGAACCGTTCGGACCCGACAATTCACAACCACTGTTTCTCACTACGAATTTGATGGTATCCGGCGAACCGAAAACGGTCGGTCGCGACAACACCCACCTGAAGTTTTCAGTCCGGGAGCGTGATCAATCAGGGGTTGACCGAGACGTGATCGGTTTTCGGATGAGTGAATATTTAGATATTCTCGTCGAAAGTAGTGAAACCAATTCTCCAATTGAGCTGGTTTATTCGCTTGAAGAAAATACCTGGAATGGGCGAACTTCCATTCAGTTGAGGGCGAAAGACCTTCGTCTCACGAATACAGAAGAACCTGTTTCTAGATCCGAATAGCCGATAAGAGAGAAACTACAGACCCAATCACTTGTAATGATATGTGTCTCTAAGCCACGGGCATTCGGTTTAACTTGTAATTACAACTTATATTGAATAGAACACCAATCTCGGTGCAGTCATGATTGAATTTATTTCACAACCCTGGCCCTGGTATGTGGCCGGGCCGCTGGTTGGCCTTGTCGTTCCCATGCTTCTCCTGGCAGGAGGGCGGATGTTCGGAGTGTCAGAAAACATGCGACATTTTTGTGCAGCCGCTATTCCTGGTAATATTTCCTTCTTTAAGTACGATTGGAAAAAGGCAGGTGCCTGGAATCTTACCATGATCCTTGGTGCACTGATCGGTGGATTTATTGCCGCGACGTGGCTCGGAAATCCAGAGCCAATAGCTCTCGCTGAAGCAACCAAAACGGACCT
>SMXL01000115.1 GCA_004356385.1 Bacteroidota bacterium | reverse complement strand
CGCCCAGTTCGACCTCCTGGGAAAATTGTTCTGACTGTATCGCGGCCTTATTAACGGTGGCATCTTTTTGTAGAAAGACTTTCAGACGTCTCTCGGAACCGCGCCCATATATAATATTGACTGAAACCGCATCCAGATCTTGGAGGAGATCGAATTCCAGTATCTGGGGTTTCCCGAAATGAAGCTCCTCGACCTTGGCTTCGTACGGAAGTCCAATAATGGCCCCTTCGTCGTTCAGCAGCGACACATAGACATCATGTACGATGTCAGGCTGAAGACTCCTGAAAATCTCATCCTCAAAGGATACCAGCTGCGAAAACTCTGCTCCACCCGCAGCCGCGTTACCTATCTCGATTCGGACCTGCTTTCTCGACCCCGTACCTTGATATTTGGTTGCAGCCAGAACCGTTACGTACTGTTGCTCGAAAATGACCGCCAGTAGCGACTGCTGATAATTAACTTCAGCGTCGGTGTATGCAGCCCGAGCCCGATCATATTCAGCTTTAGAGATCAGCTGCTGGTCATACAAACCCTTTTGACGCTCATAATCTAATTTCGCAACTTCATACACTTCCTTGGCGCGCTTCAAGCCCAGTAGCGTGTACTGATCGTCGCGCTGATTGAAGAACGTGCTGCTTTGCGCGACCAAACCGTCTGGCGTAACCAACGCGAAAAGAAGCGAGACAAGTAAGACGCTCCTTAATTTCATGATCGAATTAAGCATATTCGCGGGGTGGGAGATGGAGCAGCCCTGATCACGACGTCATCGTACGTCGTACCGGGGGAAAGCTTCAAAGGATACCGTAAAAGAGACATAAGATAGGAAAGAAGGCTCACCATGGCGTGAACATTCGATCTAAGTACGTTCGAGCCCTGGAATTCCCTGACTTCGAGACCATTGCGTTTCTGATGCACTACAAACGTACTGATCTGCTGATTATTGCACCTTTCGCGAGAGTCTAGCTGTTAGCGGCGTGGAAGTCGGACGCGAGTCGTTTCACGAGAGCATCCAGATCTCGAAGTATTAAGTCGGCAGCCGCAGAATCGATGACTCCGACCTTCCCTTCCCCCCACGCGACCGCGTAAGAAGTAAAATCAGGATCCGACAACTTATTCATCAGAAAGAAAACCTCCAATCTGATCATGTATAACGAGGAGGCTTCATGATCGACCGACGAGACAATACTGATATGCAAAACGGGGGAATCTTCGAGAAGGAGCCATTCTGATTCGTCGAGGACGGGCATTCCGGCCATTCTGAGGCCCATCATTACGGCTGACAGCACGTCTTCTTTCTGTAAACCGGTGAACGTTAGCTCATCGTCCAAATCCCCACCCATGATATAGACCCCTTCTAACCCCTTCAGCGCGTCCATCTGCTCCACAAAGCCTTGCGCAAGGACAGAACTTGGGGAAAGAACTCCCATCGCTGTGAAGATTAAGCATACCCAGCCAATGCTTATTCGAGATCGATTGCTCCTTGATGGTGCTCCAACATTTCCACTCATAACGACTTTACTACAATTCAGGTATCACGTGATACGATTCGCCAATTGATCGGTCATCTTTTCTTCCTGCAACGCATCCTTCTACACCCACTTCCGTAGCGGGCTACATGGATTCCGTCACTCAGCAAAGTCTAGATTAAGCACTTTGTCAAAGGCCGAAATCCTAAAGCATTTGGAAGACCTATCATCAATGCTTGTCGGAAGCTTGAGCTGACCATGTTCTTGCGCTAGGGGAACCAATTCCGAATCGTAGAACGATTTTCATCGGCAGCTCAACCATCAAATACGAACGATGCCTACTGATATTCATTTGAATTGACGATCGTTCCAACCGTGTAAAATCTTTCTTGGGAGGGTCAAGATATGTACACGTCATTCATCAGCCGCAGAGTCGCACTAAGCCTGTTTTTTACATCTTCATTAGTGTTTTCAGCTGCTGCTCAACAAAACATCGGAAACGACGCGATAGGAGACTTCTCAAACGAATTGTTTGAGGAAACAAACAGCTACGAAAGTATATCGAAAATCGTAGCAGATCTCCGTGAAATCGAAGATTTTCCTTTCATACAACCTGCGCTTTCGAGCGTGGATTGGAGAGAATTCGGAGCCCGGATTGAGGTTGCACTTGCGTCGACGCACCGCGGTTTTAAAAATTCTGCGTTGAGGTTGATCATCGCCTACGGCGAGAATTTCGACCTGAGTGAGAGTGCCGTTTTTGACGTAATGCGGCTTTATCGGGATGGCGACTCGGAGCGCGTTCGGCGCATGGCCGTCGTTGCTCTGGCACAGATCGACTCCGAGTGGGCCATCAAATTTCTCGAAAGATCAGTCCGGTTTGAAAAAAGTGATCAGGTCCGGCATACGATCCTCGCCATTCTCAACGAACAGAGCGTACTAAAGATGTCCACATAATTCCGCAATTGAATGTGGATCCAAGCCCGTGGCGCCGTGTGTGTCACGGGCTTTCCTTTGTTATGGAGCCTCACCGGCCCGCGTCCGACGATTCGATTCATTCTTCCGTCGATGATCCAAGAGCAGCTTTCTTGACTTTAAAAAAACCGCCTCGGTCCTTTGCCGAGACGGTTCTGGTCGCGCTCCCTTTCATGGATGCTCAGTTGCCACACATCATATCACACTGGAGTTCAGCGACCAAGGCCTTTACGTAAACCCGCTACATTCGTTGCGGGTTGCGCCTACAACGATCCCCAGTACGTGATTAGTACCGTATGGACTTTGTATTTCCCGGATACACATCTTTCTCGCATTCGTCCCGCGAATCCGTTTTGGGACAACCGAGTCCTATATCAATATTTCGGATTACATTCGTAGAAAAGCTGGCAGGATACTTTCCAAAACGTACGATACGGTGTTCGCGCTATGATCTATCTCTCTACCGATTCACCCAGACCTATGTATCGGTTCGTTCGGTCAGTAGAGCCCTAAGTATTTCATTCCACTTCTTGACATCAATCTTCCAACCGTTGACGAGCAACGGACCGCTCCTTTCGTATCGGGGCCCGAATTATTCACCGAAGGTGTGCTTGGCCTTTCCGGTCGTGGCATGCATCGTCCTTTTCCGCTCCATGACTCGTGGATGGTTGCCAGAAATGTATTCTCCAAAATGCTTGAAGGTGGAACACGCGAGCAAAATGCATCTTCGACAGTACGAGAGAGTCTTCGATTGAATCACCCGAATCCCGTAAACCGCCACCCCGTCTGAGATCTATCGAAGGTATTCGAGGATCGCTCGTGCCTCGCTCTCGGAAATGCCCAGATCAGCCATTGGAACGGCGAACTCTTCCAGCATGGCTTTCGCAACTGGATGATTTTCCAGCATCCCCGTTGGATTCAGAATCATATTCAATACATATACAGGTGTACGCGTGACTAGAATATCCCTTAGAGGTGGACCCACCGACGTATCATCGAGTTGATGGCACGCTGTACACCTGAGTCTGAATAATTTTTTCCCTTCAGCGACCAGATCTGGATCGATTTCTCCGAGCGCCATCGATGTGATCGGGCCGATTTGAGCTTCTATGGTCCCGTCGTTCGTCGTAAGCATCCGCCTCCCGGAAGAGTCTTCATTCCCGGCTTTACCGCAGGCTGCCAGGAGGAATACAGACACTGAAAGTACCAGCCTTTGAGAAAACGAAATAGTCATAAAGAGGCTTGGTACTAAGTGAGGTTCAGAATATCAATCGAAAGACAAACGCCGCGGACATTACAACCCAATTGAGCTCCACAATCGACTGTAGTCCGGGTTACTCGGAGCAAGAATCAGAAGCCGACTGACAAGAGGCCGAGCCAGGGCGGAACGATCCGTATTCACGTACAAAGAGGCTAGATTCGCCAGAGCGACTTCTGCGTCCGGATTCAGGGAAATCGCGTTCTGAAAATCAACTTCGGCATTATCGAATTCTTCCATCAGCAAATACGCATATCCGCGGTTGTTGATCGAGGCGTCGAATTTCGGGTTTGCCTGAAGAATCTCGTCGAACATGCTCACCGCTTCTTCATATCGAGCCATGTTTGTGTACGTAGCCGCCAATCGGTCCAGGAATCGAAGATGCTCCGGAGCGAGCTGGATCGCTTTTTCCAGGTACAAAACGGCTCGGTCAAATTCCCCCGATGCTCGATATGCCTCTCCGATCCGAAACTGTGTCCACGCACTCTTTTCCTGTACACTCCCTTTCTCATCTATCAATCTCCGAATCGACGAGAAATCTGACTGGAGATACCACAGCCAGATGTGTGCGGCAGAGATTTTATCCCCGTCCTCTGAGTTTCTTGCGCGCTGAAGTTCCCTTGCGGCGCGTTCCAGCATTTCCGGTCGATCCGTAATCTTTTCGTAATAGCTCATCAATCCCAACGCCACGTCGGTGGCGGATGGTTTGTCATCGATCAACGAAGCCATCCGTATGATTCGTATCCGATCGGCGGCCTCTTGCTCCGTAAGGACACCTATTGGGTTGTCTGGGATCCGAATGAAATGATCCGTGACGCTAACATGAGGAATATCATCCGTACTCGACAAGGGCATGTGACAGGTAACACAAGCCAACGCCGTGGTCCCCGCGACGACCGAGGGCTCTGTGCAGACGGAAGTCTCGTCCGCGATATGACAGGATTGGCAAACAACCGAATAGTCCGCTACGGTTTTCTCTTCGATCGAAACATGAGGGTCATGACACGATGTGCAGTTCAGGGGGGCGAACGCCGCTCCTTTCATCCAACTCCCGAGATAGCACTCGCTCATCGAAAGCCGATCCGGGTGCGATGCCATATTGAAGACCTGGACGCTATCGGGTTGGCGCGGCCAGTACACGTTTTGATAGGCTGCCAAAGACCTACCGGGTCGAAAATCATCCGGAAGAACCCCCTCACGAAACACGTCGACTCCCTGCAAATGGCAGCGTGAACAGAGGTCCCACCTTAGTTCTGGAGTGAGCTTACCCGGATTAACGATCGTGCGGTCAATCTCTAGTGAAACGTCGACCAGCTTGCCTTCCTCGATCGCCTGGATATGAAGAGATCCGGGACCGTGGCACCGTTCGCAACCAATACCCGCTGCTACGGATTCGAATCTATTTTCGGATCCAGGCACATGCGGGCTCCTCCCGTTGTGACAGGTCATGCAGGCTTCAGGAATCGGACGACCAAATCGACTGTTTCGACTTGAAAAGCCGGGAGCCAGATCCCACTTGCCATCCTGCACATACCATGTGACCGGTATCTGATACAGATAACCGTTGATATCCATGATATGGGAATTCGTGTGCTGTCCCGACCCAACGATGTAATCGATCTGCTCTACGCGGTTGTGAACCGTGTCTCCATCGGCAATCCGGTATTCGCGAACGAAAAGGTCTTCGCCTGAGGCAAAGGGCTGGTAATATAAATCTCGATTGGGATCGTATATCGGTCCCGGGTCGGCGAAATTGGCATTGGAAAGAGACCGTAGCGCGGGTTTCCAGGAACGCCCCATTTGAGACTTGACAAAAGAATTGTACTTGTCAGGATGGCAACGTTGACAGGCATCTCGCCCCACATAATCGGCGTCCGGCGACCAATTTAGAAACGTCAATTCCGGCTCGGTTCGGTCGTCCAGCTCCGGATTGCAGCTGGAGAGCGAAATCAACGCCGCTAGAATCGCAACAGGTGTCAGCAGAATCGCGGAGCTTCGGAAACGATGACGATTGTTCATGATGACGACCGGAGGTTGCCGCCCCATACACACACTGTTATTGAATGTTCGACGTATTCATCAAGATTCGCTATTCTTCGGATGTGCGATCGGAAGATCCGGTCCTGCAGATCCATTCCCCCAGAACACATGAAACCTGAAATTAAATCGGCAGTCAGGGCCTTTACGCGACGCGACTTCATCCATCAATCGTCGGCAGGGATCGGAATCGGTTGGCTGGCTGTCAGTCTTCCCGTGATCCTCTCGACTGCTAATCTGGCCTGTAAAGCCGAGTCCCAGGGAGATATTTTCCTGGTACTATCAGATGCTGAAGCCTCATTGACCGATGCCCTCGCTTCGATGATCATACCGACCGATGAAACTGCCGGAGCTCACGAAGCCGGAGTCGTCTATTTCGTCGATCGCTCACTCGACTCGTTTGCCAGTCCCTTTAAGGCACTGATTCGGAGTGGGCTTTCGGACGTCGAGAGTAGCATACAAGCTATTCGAGCCGGAGCTGTCTTCGAGCAGCTCACAGAATCCGAGAAGGAATCGATCATGGGTACGGTTGAAAACACCGAGTTTTTCAAGCAGTTTTACTTCCTGACTATGGCCGGAATGCTTTCGCACCCGAATCACGGAGGAAACCGAGACAAAATCGGTTGGAAAATGATTGGATTCGACGATCGACATGCCTGGCAATATCCGTTTGGCTACTACGATGCTGCACAAAACACTGAAGAGGCATAGATCGATGGGAAAAACCTTTAAAACAAGGGAAGAAGTCGACTTCGTGGTTGTTGGCTCGGGCGCGGCCGGTGGTGTAATGGCACGTGAGCTTTCCCAGGCGGGATACGATGTCGTTGTTCTTGAACAAGGCCCTTATCTACACGCCTCCGATTTTAAGCACGATGAGTTGGAGACGTTTTTTAATCTGGAGTGGATGGGTGGTATTGGAGACGATTTTCCACAGACCTATCGCAATGCTGAATCAGAAGTGGCCGTCAGACTAGACACGGGACTTCCCGTTCTCATTTACGCCCGAATGGTCGGCGGGAGCAGCGTTCACTTTACCGCCAACTATTGGCGTTTTCATCCGAGTGATTTTAAAGAGCGAAGTCTGCTCGGAGAGATTCCGAATACCGGGTTCGACGACTGGCCGATCTCGTACGAGGAGCTCGAACCTTACTACACAAAGGTAGATTGGGAAATTGGTGTATCAGGAGTGCCGGGGCCCTTTGATCCTCCCCGATCCAGACCCTTTCCGGTTCCTCCACTACCTGCCAAGTCTTCTGGAGTGTTGATGGACAAGGGAGCGCGCTCACTCGGCCTCCATTCCCAGCCGGCACCGATGGCCATTTTGTCAGAGGCCTATCAAAATCGCCCGGGATGCGTGAATTGCGGTTTTTGTTTGGCTTTTGGATGCGAAGTTTCGGCCAAATCATCGACTCTGGCGACCATGATTCCACAGGCGGAGGCCACGGGGAGATGCGAAATCCGAGCTGAATCGACCGTTGTTCGGTTGGATTCGGGAGAAAATGGTCGGATCAAAGAGGTCATGTATCTCGACAAAAATGGTGTGGAGCACGCCCAGAGAGCAAGAGCTTTCGTTATGTGCGCAAACGGAGCAGAAACTGCCAGGCTCCTTCTTCACTCTGAATCCAGTCGTCATCCAAACGGACTCGCAAATTCGAGTGGTAAAGTCGGCAAGTACTTGATGTTCAATACACAGATTCCAACGATGGGTCTGTTTGAGCATCCACTCAACGAGTTCAAGGGCGTGCAGGTCACAAGGATCATTCACGACTACTACGACGCAGATCTCAGCCGTGGTTTTTATGGAGGAGGTGGATTGGACGCCCGGTTTCAGCCGGGATCTCCGCTATGGTTTGCTCTTCAGGGCCTCCCGGCAGATACTCCCAGATGGGGTTCGGCTCACAAGCGTATTCTCGAAGAGTATTACACGCACACGATGTCGGTTGCTGCCCACGGAACGTCGCTTCCGCTGGAATCCAATAATATCAGTCTGGACCCGACGCATACTGACAAATGGGGCCGTCCAGCCATCCGGGTTACATACAATGATCACCCCGACGATCTGGCAAACCTGAAGTTTCTTCAGGGTGTCTCCGTTGACCTTTTGGAGGCCGCCGGCGCGAAGCGTGTCTGGACGTTTCCGATCGAACCAACGGTAGTCGGCGCTCACTTATTGGGCACCTGCCGAATGGGAATCGATCCAGACAAATCGGTTACCGATAAATTTCATCGCACCCACGACGTATCCAATCTGTTCATCGCAGATGGCGGCTCTCTTGTCACGTCCGGACGAGGCCAGCCGACCATGACGATCCAGGCTCTGGCCTTCCGGGCGGCTGAACACATCGCCGGCTTCGCAGCTAGAAATGAGATCTAAGCCAAGGTTGACGGTATTCTCAACTGAAGTTGATTTTGGGGCCGGCACGGTCTTCCTGACTGTACCACAAATTGACGACTCTCAATCACACGAAAAAAGCCCGCTTGTGACCTTACAAGCGGGCTTCCACGTTCAATGTGAGTTTTCTTTCCTATATATCGACGTCCTTTTTCTTCAGGAAAAATACGCCTTCCCTGCCGGACGTAACCACGATGACTCCGCTCTTGAAGAAGGGGTAATTGCTCCACGCACCCAAGACACCTGCGCTATTATTCTCCCCATATGGGACCGTGTCAAAGTATCCGATTTCGACGGGAGCCCTCGGATCTGAAATGTCCAATATTCTCAACCCCGCCTGATAGTTCGTCTGATACATGATGTTGCCTTTCACATAAAGGTTGTGATCGATGGCATTGTTATCCGCGAAGTACTCTCCTACGAGTTCGGGCTCGTCCAAATCAGTAAGATCAAAGATTAACGTTCTCGTCGCATCCACGAGGCCTGACGCTTCGTCGCCTTCGTCATTGAGATAAAAGTAGGTGTGATCCTCTGTTAACCATCCTTGATGTGTGTAGGCCACGTTCGGGTATTCTCCGAGTGAAATGGCGACCGGATTGTCCTTTTCCGTTACGTCAGCGATGGATAGGGCATTCCCGTTCGAGCTCAGGCAAATCTCCCGACCTGTGTAGTCGGTATCGGGACCGTGATACGTCACGCACTGGGCATCGTGGGTAGATCCTCTACCGCGCCCGGTTCTCGTGTCCGCAAAACATCCAGCAAACGTCGGATTGACTGGATCCTGAATATTGATCATGTGAAGCCCGCCACCACAGGTCTCACCACCCGAATCACTCCCCACGGCGAAAGCATATCCCGTTTCTTCGTTGATGATGATATTGTGGCTACTGAATACCCCTTTATAGATGGTCGTTTCTGTGAACGTAACCGGCGGATTCTCGACGTCTCGGAGTTGATTGAGATCAAAGATCTGCATATGGTGGGCTCCGGCACCGTCAGCCACGATGAAGGCGTGATCCTTATACACCTTTATGTCTCTCCAAAGGCTAGGATTTGCCGTAGCCGTCAAGGGAAGATTTCCGAGATACACAGGATTGTATGGATCGGACAGGTTGATAAACGAAGTACCGTCCGTTCGACCCACCAGTGCGTATTCATCGCCGGTTTCAGGGTCTTCCCAACCCCAGACATCGTTGACCTGAATTCCTCGTTTTGCGCCTATATCACTCGTCGTCAGAAAGGCGGTCATGTTTACATCGTTACATTGGAATGCTCCCGCCGATTCATCTTCACACTCAACCATACCCCCGGTGACGGAATCAAACTTTCCAAATTCGTTCGTAATGAATCCCTGTTGGACCCACCCGTCATCTGATTTCGTGAAAATAAATCCGGCACCCTCGAAATTATCCTGGCCTACTGCACCCACGACAGCAACTCGATCGCTGACCGCGATGTCCCCGCCAAATCCGCTTCGATACTGAAGTCCTTCAACGCTTAATTGCCAGGTGCCCGTGATCACTTCCCCGGCAGTGTGGAACTGGAATACGGCGCCCTCGCGCTCGCCATATCCAGTGGCACCGACCCATATCGAACCGCCGTCAAAAGCGAGTGAAGACCCAAACTGATCACTCCCGCCCGCTGAAAAGGGTGCCAGTCGGCCTCCTGACTCCCATTCTCCTGACTGCTCGTCCATTTTGTAGATCTGCACTTTGCCGATTCCGTTATTGGCACCCGGGGCTCCGATCCCCAGGTAGGGTCCAATCACCAGGACAGACGCACCAAACTGATGTCCATCTAATCCTGATTCGTCGGTGAGTACTCCTGCCGAATTCCAAGCCGTCTCATCTTCGGAGTAGATATAGGTGTGCACCGCTCCTTTTCGGGAGTCTGTTCCCGGAGATCCAACCGCTGCGACATTTCCTTGGAGTGCCAAAATGGTTCCGAACCCCGAGCTCGCCTCGATCCCCTCTGCACTTAATTTTCCTATAGAATTCCATTCGCCCGAACTCCCTCTGTGATAGTGATTAACCCGCCCATCCGTCTCCCTATCTCCTTGTGTACCAATAAGAAGATGATCACCACTTATTGCTACAGATGCGCCGAATCCCGGTCCGTCACCTGAAATCTTAGCGAGCTCCAGCCACATACCGTCTGTGCGTTGAAAAACGTATACAGCATTTCCTACTGGCGCACCTATGACCAAATGGTCACCCGAAACATCGATTGCCTGACCGAAGCCATCCGGCGAATCATGCGCATCTGAGGCTCTAAGTTCATCGCCCTCGGTCCAGCTTCCGTTCTCGTCGATCACATAAACGTGAACAGATCCGTGTGTGATTCTGTTACGCCCGTCGGCGATGAAAACTTCGTCTCCTGAAATTTCCACTTTTGCGCCAAACTGGGGCGCATATTGACCAGAACTGGATGATGGAATGAGGAGAGGTAAGATGGCCAGCATTGCGACTAATCTATTCATGGGACTGTTGATATTGGAGAGAGATTCGAAGCGGAGTATATCGCGGTCTTTGGTCAGAGCGTGGGTGACCTGCGCGGTGGAAGAGCTAATGTATTGAAATAGAAAGCTATGCGAAAGGATTCTTGCTGTTGTGGCGACCGCCAAATTACGCGCAACAAAAAAAGGGCCCGATCGCAACAGCGACCGGGCCCGCGGCAGAAGGAGTTTCGACGTCTAAATATCCACTTCCTTCTTCCGAACGATGAAGAGGCCCGTCGAACCGCCGGTCACGACAATGGTGCCACTCTTGAAGTAAGGATAATTACTCCACGAAGCACCGCCGCCGTTCGGGTCGGTATCAAAAAAGGCCACCTCAACAGGAGTTTCTCTATTCGATATGTCCAATACACGAAATCCGGCACCGTAATTAGACTGATACATCAAATTTCCCTTGATATAGAGGTTATGATCGGTCTCGGATGTTTCCGCGATGTGTTCAGCCGCTAGCTGAGGCTCATCCAAGTCGGTCACATCCCAAATGAGCGTACGCGTTCCTTCCACGAGGCCCTGCGGTTCATCACCCTCGTCGTTCATGTAGAAGTACTGGTGATCGTCAGTAAGCCATCCCTGATGTGTGTACGCCACATTCGGATACGACACCATCGACAACGCGACCGGGTTCTCCTTGTCCGTTACGTCTGCAATCGAAAGAGCCGTCTCGTTCGAACCGAGGCAGATTTCATGACCCTGATAATCCGCATCCGGTCCGTGATATATAACACACTGGGCATCGTGAGTATATCCCGTACCCCGTCGACCCGTGGTTGGATCGGAAAAACACCCCGCAAAGGTCGGGTTGCCCGGGTCTTCAAGATCCAGCATGTGTAGCCCACCACCGCAGGTCTCTCCTCCTCCTCGACTTCCGACGACGTATGCAAATCCGGTCTCTTCGTTGATTACGATGTTGTGAGCGCTGGCAATCCCGTGGTACACGGTGACCGCGTCGAACACGACTGGCGCATCGGGTACATTTCGAAGCAGCGTGAGATCAAAAACCTGAACGCCGTGATCACCCGCACCGTCGGAGACGATATACGCATGATTGTTGTACACCTTCATATCTCTCCATGCGGAAGAGTTTGCACCTTCCGTCATCGGAAGCGTACCCAGAAAAACGGGATTGTCCGCATCGGTAACGTCTACAAATGAGGTCTTGTTAGACATACCTACGATGGCAAACTCATGACCCGTATCGGGATCTTCCCATCCCCATATGTCATTCGTCCGAATTCCTCTTTCGCCACCAATATCCTTTACCGAAAGAAAGGAGACCATATCCACATCATTGCAGGGAAATTCAGCGGCCATTCCGTCTTCGCAGTCGATTTGTCCGCCGGTTACAGAAGCGAATGATTGGGATTCCGTCCAAACAGGATTACCCTGCACCCATCCGTCCTCTCCGTTCGCAAAAGGAATGGCTGCTCCTTCTCCGCTATCGTAGCGGGCAGCCCCGATCGCTGCCACTTGACCATTTGCAGCTATCGCAGATCCAAACATCGCGCGAGCCTGCATGTCCGTTGGCTCCATGACCCACGTTTTCGAAAGACGCTCTGTCTCCATATCGGGTTCGAATTTGTAGATAGCCCCGCGGCGTCCGCCATAACCCGGTGCGCCTACCCAGAGCGCTCCGTCGGCGAATACTAGAGCGGAACCAAACGACTCTCCGCCTTGAGCAGAAAACGGAGCCACTCTTTCGTCGAATTCCCACTCACCGGACTCATCATTCACCTTGAATATGGCAACGGCACCGATTCTATTCTCGTAGCCCGGCATTCCCACTGCCATATGCGAACCTGTGACCATCAGAGCAGATCCAAAACGATTTCCTTCACTGAGGCTCGGGTTCGAAAGGTTTCCGCCTGATGCCCATTCACCTGATTCAGAATCGTAGGTGAATGTGTGAACAGTACCAGTGGAGTTGTTAGCACCCGGTTCTCCAACAGCCGCTCGGCCACCAGATACAACAACGACGCTTCCATAACCGCCTCGTTCGGAAAGATCCTCAGCAATAAGCTGCGTACTTAGCTCCCATGTGCCGGCGTCATTTTTGACATATGCATACGCGGCTCCCGTGCCTTCGGATCGTCGGCCGACCGGGGCTCCAACAACCAGCATGTTCTGACTAAGCGAAACAGCTCCACCGAATCCTTCCACGTCGTTGCTCAGTCTTGCGACTTCTTGCCATGCACCATAATCATCCTGATCAAATACGTACACAGCGTGCGCGAGTGGAGCGCCAACTGCCATCGTGGTTCCTGAGATATCAATTGAGCGCCCAAATCCATCTGCTTCTGTAACACCGGAGGCGGACAAAGTCCCTGACTCAACCCAGGTACCATCTTCAGATTGCTTGTAAAAATAAAGACTGCCGGGTGTAGACGAGTTTCTACCTACACCTGCGATTATCTCATCTCCGGAAACTGCGACGGCCGATCCAAACGACTGTGCTGAAACCGGCGTAACGAGCAGCGCAAAAATGGCAATAAGAAACAAAGACCTCTTCATGTTTGTCGGGGTTTTCATTCTGAATAATTAACGACCCGAGACGCCGATAACGCTCCAGGATGATGGGTGGCGTCGAATGGGTTCGTTTACGTTTCGAACCGCTTGAAATAGATCTGTGAACAAAAGGGTTCCGACATACGCCTGAATTCTATTGCTTTATTTACGATGCATATGATATAAACGTAAAAGTGACTCTTCATACGCAATCGCGAGTACGTAGATTTCCGCTCCGGGCCCAGAAATTCAACGATTCATCAATAATGTAAATGACGCATAGCGTGCTGGTACGGCTGCGCCGGGCTTGGCGTTAATGCTGATTCTCCAAATCGGAATTCATGGACATGGACTCCCTCATGAAGTGCGAATAGTCGATGTTGTAGAGTGAATCCGCCTCGTTGGCGTGAAACCCAAAATCGGGATCCGTCGGAATCACAATTCCTGCGATTACGCCCATTCCACCGGCGGGCACGATTTCGTCTGACGTGTTATCATATTCGGCCGTAACACGATACGTATGATCGGGGTCGAGAAGGATTCCGATCGAGCCGTAGTATTCACCCCGAGTAATTCGGAGTAACTCTCCGCGTTCGTCGTATTCCGGAAGTCCCGCCCAGACAACTTTCCCCAAGGTTACGTCCTCGAGAAACAGTCTCGTAGAAAACTGGTGCATATGCCCTCCGAGCGCAACGATCCGTCCTTCCGTCACGGGTTGCCCTTCCCACGACCACACTGATTCACCTGGAGGCAGATCGAAAGACTTGTCACCCGTTGGGAAAAGGGTGTCCATCTGAAACGGAACTACCGTCGCCAAAGGCCACGGGAGACCCGTTTTCACGAAGTTTATTCTTACGACTAGCGAGACGCCCTTGTACGCTCGATCTGTCTTATTGTGGAGCATCGCCGAAAGCACGAAAGTGTCTCCCGCTTCGAACGGGATCCCCATCAATGTCTTCGGCATTTTTACTGGTTCGGTCTCCTGGCCAGCGGCAAATACTCGACGGGCGATAGGTAGAAACATCTCACGATGTGCTGGATCGATCAAATTGAAATGATGCAGCACCGCGCGTGGTACAGACTGCCCCGTTGAATCTATTAACTCAAAATCAAACCCGTACATATATCCGGACAGTGGAAACTCCACATGAACGAGCGGCGGATAAACGGCCTCAAACTGATGGTCTTCGCCCGCCGTGTGAATCGGGAGCGGTAAGGTAACCGGAGTGGTTGAGACGATTAAATCTCCTTCCCTTAGCTCTGCAACAACCGGATCAATTCCGTCCTGTGCATACAGCGCCGACGCGAAAGCTGCGATAAGAATAATCGCAGGGGCGGATCGAATGGTCATTTTCCACGTCATGACAGTTACGAGCGAGGAAATATCAGCGTTGCGGGAAGGAAAAAACAGGAATCTGGCCAGGAAGATCCTCAACTCGGGTGAAAAGAACCTAATCTGAAAGAATCCTTGCATTTCTCGTTAACCGTCCCGAACGTTTGAGTCCCGATCAAAAAATCCCCAAATCCTATGATTCTTTCAATATTGGCGCTTCTATTCTCATCGTTGTCGTTTTCGAACCACGTTATCGGAAAGAACATGGGCGATACAATCGCTGTTCCGGACACGGTCCAAGTGTCGGAATGGCTCGTTCCCTGGAGCCGTACTCGACCGAGAGATCCATTCGTAGCCCCTGACGGGCGCGTCTGGTTTTGCGGTCAGGCCGGAGGCTACCTGGGCGTACTTGATCCTGAGACAGGAGAGTTTAAACGATACGATCTAGGCAAAGGGGCAGGGCCCCACAACCTCATTGTGGGTGGCGACGGGTATGTTTGGTACGCGGGAAACCGGCGCGCTCATATAGGCAGACTGGATCCAAATACGGGAGACGTTAAGAAATACCCGATGCCGGACGGCGTAAACGATCCGCACACACTCGTATTTGACGGGGATGGAGGTATCTGGTTCACCGCTCAGTTTTCTAACTACATCGGACACCTCGATATCGAATCTGGAGCGGTTCGAATCGTCGAAATGCACGTAAATCGGTCGCGGCCCTACGGGATCAAGATGGATTCGAAGGGGAATCCCTGGGTGGTTCTGTTTGGAACCAATAAGCTTGCGACCGTCGATCCGGAAACGATGGAGTTGACTACGGTCGACCTGGAGCGAGAAGACGCCCGCCCGAGGCGGATCGTCATTACAAGCGACGATATGATCTGGTACGGGGATTATGCCCAGGGCTTTCTGGGCAGGTACAATCCCGTGACCGGTACATTCCGAGAGTGGCCGCTTCCGGAAGGCACGAGAGCTCGTCCCTATGGGATGGCATCCGACAACGAGGATCGCATATGGCTGGTCGATGGTGGTATTTCTCCAAACCAGTTTATCGGATTTGACACTCAGTCAAGTGAGTTTATCGGAAGT
>SMXL01000114.1 GCA_004356385.1 Bacteroidota bacterium | reverse complement strand
GCGCGCCGTTCTTCCCCCGGCGCCTGCAAGCGTCTCAGCGGCAGAGAGTGCATTGAGAACAGCTTCGGTGCTGGCTTCGCGAGCGCCCTGCCGGAGTTCACTGTGTGAGAATTCCGGAGCGAACTTGAGATGGTGTATTCTGTCCGCGTCCTGCTCCCGAACCACCATTCCCGTCGAGAATGATACGATCTGATAGGAGCCAGCAGGCTTACGATTCGACCCGATATCAGCGGCGCCTGCGGCTGCCTCAGCGGCCAGCGTGTCAAGGGCCGGAGATGGAAGTGCGGCATCGGTGGCTACCACTCCGAGTAGCGACGGAAACACATTCTCGGTGGGAATCGCCTCGGCTTCGTCAGCAAATTCTTCAGTTGAACCAAAATTCACGAGGACCAGAGAACCCACCGTATATCTTTTCTCGCCGATCTCGATGACTCGCGACGCGGTTCCGATACCGCCTTTGAACCCGAACGCTACGGCCGCGACACCCGCGCCCACATTGCCCTCCTCAGTATTATCGGCTGAGGCACTGGCGACGGTCGTCAGTACGTGATCTTCGGTGAGTCGGCGAGCCGTCATATCATTGAGCAAGCGATCGTCAAATCCCATCACGACGGGCGGCCACCCGCCGCTGGTCGGAAGCCCCCTTCCTCTTGTAAAAGCATGTGTGATGGCGCCGTTATAAATTTTTCCAACGCTTAGCAGATTGACCATGAACACTGGAGCCGAAAGAAGGCCAAAATCGTCCATCACCGAATATCCGGTCATCTCACCGCCCGATCCGCACGTGTATTTTCCAAAGAAATAGAGTCCATTTTCGTCCGCTACTGAGTGAGGGGATACGACCGTGATTCCCGTATTGACCTCCCCGTCCGAAATCGACAGATGACCAACATGCACTCCGTTTACATCCGTAATCGAGTTCGTCTCTCCTCTCGGCAGCGATCCGATTGGCATACCGGACCCTGCGGCGAATCGACTATGAATGGCGTTTGGATCCATACCGCGGCTACAGTCGATTGTGCTTTTTCATGATCTCTGTGAGCCGGTCGAGAGGCAGTCCGTAACGGATTGAGCCGTCCGCACCATCCATGGTGGGCGATGCAGTTAGTGCGTTCAGAATCGCTTCTTCCGTCGCTTCCGACGCTGCTTCCCAAAGGCTGCTGACGACATTCTCACCCGTCCACAACACGTCCGATTTTTCATCGCGAGGGACTGTCGAAAATGCAAGAAATAAGTCGCCACTTCCATGCGTTGAGACAGATCCAGTCTTTGCAAGGCCTAAGGCGAGACGCTTGCAGAGTCGATTCAACTGGATTGGAAGAAGGGGCGCATCCGTCGCGGCCACGATAATAATCGATTTGGATTTCTCTGGTTCGTCTTCCGGATATCGAAGAAGCTCCTCCCCTACGCGCACTCCGTCAACGCGGAGAAGATGCCGGGATCCATGATTGGCGTTCACGAGAACACCGACGGTATATCCACCTCGATTCGCCGGGATCATTCGAGAAGAAGTGCCAATCCCGGATTTGAATCCATACGACCGCATTCCGGTCCCCCCGCCAACGGCGCCTTCTTCAACCGGCCCATCGGTTGCGCCGGCAATAGCGCCTAAGACATCGTCTTCCGAGAGATGTCTTCCCTGAATATCACCGAGGCTATCCCAACATTCTCCGACAACGGGCACAGGCACCCTTCCAGTAACCCCAATTTCAGGATTTTCCCGGAGTAGATGGGTGAGGGCCGCATCGTAGACGATCCCCACATTGGCAGTGCCGGTCAAGAAGATGGGCGTTTCGAGAAGACCGCCGTTAAGTAAATTGACCAGTCCAGTGAGCTCTCCGTTTCCATTCAGGATAAAGGCCCCAACTGGCAATTTCTCTTTGTAAACATTCCCTGAACTTGGAAGAATGACCGTGACTCCGGTTCGAACCGGACCTGTTCCGACGACCAATTTGCCTGAGCCGGAAATGTTGGTTTTGTGACCAACCCGGACGCCTCTCACGTCCGTGATTGCGTTGTGTGGACCGGTAGGGAGACGCCCTATTCGTATTCCAAGATCTCGGAGTCTAGCTCGTGCGCCAGAACTAGGATTGCCAGAGGAACGGGCATCTGAATTACGCAATCCAAAAGCCGCCCATAGTCCTGAGAACACACTACCAAACGTCATCTGAAAGAATCCGCGCCTGGAAAAGTTGAATTTCGACATCATCACGTATCCTTTCTCCCAGAATTGTCCGGCATCGGCACCAAGCTGGAGCCAATCTAGGACATACGGATGAAGAAAATGTATACGTAGTCAGGGACCATTCATTGTTCTGTAGCTCGGTCTTTTCCGATTGCGACTCCTTTACGAAACAGTTAGACTTCGCTCGTCCGCTGTATGCGCCAAACCACTATATCCCGAATGCCGAACTCAAGCATCGTCTCTCCCGAAAATCAGTCCGTCACGTTCGTCGAACTATTCTTCGATTTGGTATTCGTCTTCTCGGTTACCCAAGTCGTCGCGTTTCTCCACCATGGAATTTCATGGAGTTCTGCAGGAAGCGCAGTCATCATTTTCTGGTTGGTGTGGTGGGCCTGGACCCAGTTTACATGGGCGTTGAATGCTGCTAATACGGATCACCACCATATTCAGATTGCTATGCTCGTAGCAACGGCCATAGCATTCTTTATGGCCATTGCTGTTCCAGAGGCGTTTGGCAGTAAGGCACTATTGTTCGCGATCGCCTATGTGATGGTTCGTCTGATCGGGCTATACGTCTACACAAAAGTCACCCAGACCAATAAGAAACAAAACGAGGTCGTTCGCTCGTTTTTCTTGGCGTCACTTGGTGGACTCAGCGCCGTCGTAATCGGCGCCGTCGTGGGCGGTCCGATTCAATATTGGCTTTGGGGCCTCGCAATTCTTTTAGACGGGCTCGCTGCTCGGGTGGCAGGACAGACTGACAGCATGAACCTTCATCCTGAGCATTTTGTCGAGAGACACGGACTGATTGTGATCATTGCCCTCGGAGAATCCCTCATTGTCGCTGCTACGGGTTTAGTGGGTTCTGAGCTTACGGTCACGCTTCTGACCGTCGGCTTCCTAGCAGTCTTGATCACGTGCGTTCTCTGGTGGAGCTATTTCCCATATGTGCTTCCGCTGTTAGAGAGGGGGTTGGTCCAGACTGAAACCTGGGACGAGGGCTCGATGGCCAGAGATGCTTTCAGTTTTGGTCATTTCCCGCTTCTCTGTGGAATAATTGCCATCTCATCAGCCATAGAAGTGGCAGTATCAGACCCGACCACACCGCTCGCGCTCGAAGCAAGAGTTGCGATGTCGAGCGGTCTCGTACTCTTTACTGTTGGCGCGGCATACGCTCAATGGCGCACCATTCACATTCTACCTAGAAATCGCCTATTCGTGATTGGCGTCACGGGAATTGTCATTGTTGTCGTGGCGGGCCTACTCCCTTGGGTAACTCTCTTGATATCGGTTATAGGGGTCGCCGTAGTCGTCATCGTCGAATACGTGAATTGCAGACCGCTTGTCGAGTCTCCGATCGGCTAGAATAAAGCCCATCCAAGCAAGAGTTCGGACTTTTTCTTCGTACCCACAGGTACCAGAACAGGCATCATCCTTCTGTTCGGAGGAATACACACCTTCAATTCCCCTAAAAATAAGGGGGATTAGCCCCAAACGGCCTAAAATGGCCCATTTCAATTCAATCGGTTCCTTCGCGAAAGCGAGTGAAAATGAAATCCCTCTTCAACAAGCAAATCAGAGTTGGAGTCCTGCTTACAGCAGTGTTTCTTCTGTTCGCAGCCCTCGTTGTCTTCGCTGAAAGCACCTCTGATGCCACCCATAGTGACTATTGGGACGATACGTCCACAGAATGGGATTACGAGGCTTACGATACCTGGCGGAACAAAATACACAGCATCAACTCCAAAAGAGTACAAATTTCGTCGGAAGCCATCGGGAAACAAGTAAAATCAGCTATGGAAGTTGAAAAGTTAAAACCGTCAAAAGATTTGCAGTCGGCGAACGGCCTTGCGATGGAGCTTCGTCGCATTGTTCGAGCGGGTCGCTCGATGGAATCCTTGCGAAACACGCAAAACCAGGCCCTGAGACGCCGATGTTATGACGGTATGCGAAAACTTCAGGCCCAAGCTATAGCCATTAAAACACGCAGAAAGAACCTGGCTGTACCTACGCGATCGTTGTCTCTAGAGAAAGTATTCAGCAATATCTTGAAGTGTGTTTCCTGTGCTGGAAATGCTAATCAGGCGTGTAATCTAGCACAGAAGGACCTGGATCTGATCGTTCGAAGCCTCAGCATGGACTGACGTTTCTGACCACGGGTTGATACGAGCTAAGGACCGGGTAACCGGGTTCAGTCCCTAAATAGACATTTTCTTGCTGTGTTTCAGGTCCACGTGAAGTATTTGGGGTCGCTTGAGTGGCGAAAAGAGAAATTCGGTAAGTTTCCTCGTTTCTATCGCTCTATACAACACGAGTATTCTTAGCTACTTAGATGCAGTCATGCGACCCACAAATACGTAGAACTACGTATATACCAAACAGCCCGTGACGCGATACTAGCGATACTGATATGGATCTACGCTGGTCCAAGCCCTCCACTCAAGAATCGACCGCTCCGTGTCAATGACTGAAAAAAGCGCCTTCTGGACCAAAGAAACTAAGATTGCTTTAGTGATCCTGTTTCTCTTTTCTGGCCTCATGGCCTTTTTGATTTTTGGCGATACAGTCTCCTCAGATCTAACACCGTATGTATCCGCCGCCAACTCCAGTGAATCGACAGCCTTCACCGAAGAACCAGTCGAGGATCCCGACGTCTATGACGCGGAATACGTATCATCCGGTGCCAGTTCGGCGCCGAAATCAGCACACTCGAACCCAGGAGTTGCCATGGTGAGCGAGTCTTCGGAACCGGTAACCGTACGGTGGCTCATCATGGAACTCAGAAGACTTATTCGAGCGGGTCGATCCATGGAAGGGCTACGAAACAGCGATAATGCGACACTCACCCGCCGGTGTCTCGATGGTATGAAAAAACTCCAGAAACAGTCGAGAAGCGTTATGGCAAGGGGAGGCTCTCTACAACTCCCTGGCGACCAGCCGTCCATCAACGCGGTCCTCAGCAACATCAAAGTTTGTACGTCCTGTGGCGGTACGGCGCGACAATCATGCAACGCGGCTGATAGAGATCTGACTCTGATCGCGCAAGGCCTTCCGAAATAGCCCGCGATCGATGAGACTAATAGCCGTTCTATTCGTCGTTCTTTGTTTTACCGCCTGCGATTCACTCAGTCCCGTCGATTCAACGGAAGAAGAGCAGGAAAAAGAAGAGGCACCCAGTCCATCTGAATCGCATTTGGTCTCTCTGGTAAACGCCGCACGTACCACTGCGCGCTCCTGCGGTAGTTCCCAGCATTCCGCGACATCACTCGTTACATGGAACAGTAAGCTTGCTCAAGCTGCCCAGTCGCATTCTGAAGACATGGCCATCGGAGATTTCTTCAGCCATACTGGATCTGATGGCTCAACGGTTGCCAATCGAGTGACCGAAACATCCTATAGCTGGCAAACGGTTGGAGAGAATATCTACGCAGGGTTTACCGAGGCCGAGCGGGCGATGACTGCGTGGCTTGAAAGCCCCGGTCACTGTAGAAATATCATGGATCCTGATTTTAAGGAAGTCGGCATGGCCGTCGTCGCCAGCAGCACCTCTACCTATAATTCGTACTGGACGCAAGTTTTCGGCTCCAGGCGATAAAGCATTTTGCTCGTCTGGTATTGGACGATTCCCAGGCGATCAAGCCCCTTTGTCGAATCAGGCCAGAGTTGATATTCGAATCGAAAATGGGTACGTTTTATACCTTACAACAGGGACGCGTTTACGAGCTTGCGTATTTGGTTTTTCGAGATTGACCCCCCTTATGAGTATAAAGGAGATATAAACATGTCAGATTCAAGTGTGACCACCGCAGCTAGCATCGACGCCAGCGAACTGGAACAAAAAGTGAAGGACATGTATCGCGACGTAGCACTCGACCCACATGGTGATTACCACTTTGAAATGGGTCGTCAACTGGCCGAGCGATTGGGTTATTCCCCCAAGGATCTCGACCGGATTCCTCCTGAATCCATAGAATCCTTCGCAGGCGTCGGATACTATTTTAGCGTAGCTGACATTCGTGAAGGCGAACATGTCATCGACTTTGGGAGTGGATCAGGAATGGATACATTCGTAGCCGCGTTGAAAGTAGGAATGGAAGGAACCGTAGTCGGAATCGATATGACCGATGAGCAGCTCGCCAAGTCGAGGCGACTTGCGGAAGAGACTGGAGTTTCAAATGTATCCTACCTAAAGGCGTACCTGGAGGACGTACCGTGTGACAACGAATCGTTTGATGTCGTTATCAGCAATGGTGTTTTCAATCTCGCCGCCGACAAGGGAAAGGTATTTCAAGAAGTCGCCCGAGTACTCAAGAAAGGAGGTAGACTGGCGCTTTCCGATATCGTGTCTGAACAACAACTCCCGAACGGGATTACATGTAACACGACCTATTGGGCAGCCTGCATAGGCGGTGCGATGCAGATCGACGATTATCGCGCGGCCATTGAGGAGGCCGGGCTCCGGGTGACCACCCTAAGAGACAACCCTCAGTATCAATTCATTTCAGCCGACGCACAAGGTGCAACCAAACAGTACGGCGTGAAAAGTGTGACTGCTGTCGCAGAAAAGGTTTAGTAACAGGGTCTAGGGTTCGACTCCATTCAGTGCCCGCGCCGGCCATCTCGGGGCGGCCATCCTTCGTACGCGGCGTTATTCTTCTATAAGTGTCTGGTCGAACCACTCAACGGTGAGCAGTGGATCAAATTCCGGACCGTGACCGCCTCCAAGTTCGAGGAGTTTTACAAACACGCCGGCCTGCGTCAACGCCGAGTGCATAACCGAGGCGTTATCCGGAGGTACAACTTGATCGGATAAGCCTTGAATGATGAAAAAAGAAGCGTCGTCCGCGGATACGTGAGAAACAGGAGAAGCTTCGGCATACACTCCTTCTAGAGATATCCCGTCCTCAGATGGAACCGGTCTTTCGCCAAGAAATGTAACAAGAGAGGGCGTGGCGCCTGCCATCACTCCAGAGGTGCTTAATAGGCTCAGATCCATCGGCGCCGCGATCGTTACAACAGACCACACCTTTGCGCTCTGCTCCGAAACCGGGTCTCCTTCGATCACCTCCGTTGATTCGTCCAGCACTCCAACCATCGCGGCCAAATGTGCACCCGACGAATGGCCGAGAGCACCCAGCTTGTCCCCTGTGATTCCAAATCTGTCCGCGTGATATCGAACGAACTGAACAGCGCGTCGCGTGTCATCAACCGCATCGGGGTAATTGAAGCGGGGCGCGGCTCTGTGATTAATCGAAAAGACAGTGTACCCTGCGTCGAGCAGTGCGTCGCGGATTCGATCCATATAAGGATAGCCTGACTTCAGTGGATTCGCCGACATTTCTTTGCCTGCATGCCAGCCACTGCCGTTTATAAATATGATCCCTGCTCCATTTCCATCGGCCGGTTTATAGACATCCAAGAGAAGCGCGAGGCCTGAATACATGCCATAGTCGGAAAATGATATCAGTTGATTCGCGCAGAGGCTACTTAACGCCTCTTATCAAGAGAAGGGACGTTTATTATTTCACTTGAGTTCGGTTGACTTTTGAAGCACCACGGTTTATCCTAACCTCGTTCCTTACCAGATGAAAGTCAAGCCTTCTCTTTAAATAATTTTGTGGCCACGATAACTCTTGCCTTAAAGACCTGGTATGCCGATAAAAAGGGGAGGCATCTCATTCTTCTCCGCCTCGAAGCGGGCGGCAAGACGAAATACATCTCTACGGCAGTGAAGGTCCGCGAGAAGCAGTGGAGCAATAAAAACAGGCGTGTTCTCTCCTCTGTTCATCCACAGGCAAAGCAGCTGAATGCTCAAATAGAAAAGAAGCTCAACGATGCCCTATCTGTACTGAGTAAAATGAATTACGAGGAGGCTGTCGTAACTGTTGATACCATCAAGGAGAGAATTACGAGCGGACACAATCGAGGGGACTTCTGGGAGTTCGCCGAGGACTGGCTCGAGCAAAAACGAAGAAAAGATCAGACATATTATTGGAGGACTTCTCGATCTATTCTGAGGAAGTTCAGAGGGTTTTCCGGATCCCCCCTTCCGTGGAATCGGCTTTCAGTTGCTCTTCTTCGTGGGTTTGATGTCTACATGTCGGAAGAACTGGGAAACTCTGCTAGCACCCGGCAAACGGCTTTTTCAACGCTGAGAGTAGTTATCGGAGATGCCATCCGTGAATCTATTCTAAGTCCAGCCGACAATCCATTTTTTCAGTTCAGACTTCCGAAATCAACGACACCACGCCGCACCCGGCTTTCACTCGAGGAGATCGCCCGAATGGAGGCACTAGATCTCTCTCAGTCGCGCAACGAATGTATCGCCCGTGACATGTACATTTTGGCGTTTCGAATGCGGGGAGCTAGGTTTGGAGACGTGGCTCGTCTCAAATGGAGTTCGGTAGTCGACGATCGAATTGTATACGTTGCCGGGAAAACAGGTGACCCGG